>JAPSGP010000261.1 GCA_031177445.1 Acidimicrobiia bacterium | reverse complement strand
ACGCACCCGCGCCGCCGCCCCAAGCGGTCAAGCTCGGCCGGCGAGTCGCCGAGGGCCCGTTCCCGGAGGTGTTCGCCCCGTCGGCCGGGCCCTCGGACGTCGGTCCGGCGCCGGCGAGCGCGCTTTCCGCCGCGGTCGAGGCTCGGGTGGCGAGATCGGTCGTCAAGGTTCAGGGGCCGGCGTGCGACCAGGTCCAGTCGGGGAGCGGCTTCGCGCTCGGCGACGACCTCGTCGTGACGAACGCGCATGTTGTTGCGGGGGAGGAGGACACCGAGGTCGAGCGGCCTGACGGCCGCAGGCTCGACGCCGACGTGATCGCCTTCGACCCCGAACGCGACCTCGCGGTGTTGCGGGCGCAGGGGCTCGACCTGCCGCCGCTCGACCGAGCCGACGCCGGCATCGGGAGCATCGGGGCGGTGTTCGGGTATCCGGGGGGAGGAACGCTGCGCGTCGCCCCCGCCCGGATCGGCGAGACGGTGCAGGCAGTCGGGAAGGACATCTATCGCACCCGAAAGTCGGTGCGGCTCGTCCACGTCCTCGCCGCGTCGCTGCGTCCGGGCGATTCGGGCGGCCCGCTGGTCGACCAGGAGGGCAAGGTCACCGGCGTGGCCTTCGCCGTCGACCCCGGGCGCAGCGGCGTCTCCTACGCCCTCGCCCGCAGCGAGCTCGAGGCCGTGCTGGACCAGGCCCGAGGGACGCTGGTCGACACCGGGCCGTGCCTCGTCGGGTAGGTGCGGGTGGTGTCGTCTGTCACAGAAGAAGCCCGGACCGATGGGCCCGGGCTTCGCTGAACCTGTGCCGGCGCGGCGCCGGGCGTCAATCGACTTCGATGAAGATGCACTCTCCGGGGCACTCCTCGGCCGACTCGATGACGGCTTCCTCTTGGCCCGCGGGGACATTGGCCAGACCCTCGGCGCCACCGGGGTTATCGAAGACCTTGCCGCCTTCCTTCACGTAGGCGAGGCCGTCGTCGAGCAGCGTGAACACGTCGGGGGCGATCTCCTCGCACAGCCCGTCGCCGGTGCAGAGGTCCTGATCGATCCAGACCTTCATCGTGGCGTCCTGTCTCCTCGGGGGCAGAAACCTCGGATGTGGAAATTCCAGCGTATGACCAGGAATCCGTTCCGTCAATTTCTCTAGTCCAGGTAGGGTAAATATAACTGGCTCGGCGGCGAGGTGGCCGCAACCCTGCGGTGTAGGGTGCGCCTCGGGCGCCGGGCGCACAGGAGCGCGACGCACGAAAGCGCGACGCACGGGAGCGACGCACGGGAGGTGGTCTCTGGTGGCCGCCGAGCACGAGCGACGTCTCGGAGAGTACGAGCGTCAGGTCGGCGATCTTCAACAGCAACTCAAGGCGCTCGAGGAAGAGGTCGTCGTCCTTCGCCGCCGTCTCCAGGACGCACCCAAGCGCGTGCGCACACTCGAGGAGCGCCTCCTCGAGACCAAGGGCCAGCTCGCCCAAGCCGTCTCGCAGAACGAGCGGCTCTCGGCCACGTTGCGCGAGGCGCGCGAGCACATCGGCGCGCTGCGCGAAGAGGTCGAGAAGCTCACGATGCCGCCGTCGGCGTACGGGACCTTCCTCGCCGCCAACGACGACGGCACCGTCGACGTGTTCAGCGCCGGGCGCAAGATGCGAGTCGCGCTCCACCCCGAGCTGGAGGTCGAGGCGCTCGAGCGGGGGCAGGAGGTCGTGCTCAACGAGTCGCTCAACGTGGTGCTCGCACGCAGCCCCGACATCGCGGGCGAGGTGGTGACGCTGAAGGAGCTGCTGTCCGACGGCAGGCGCGCGCTCGTCGTCGGGCGCGCCGACGAAGAGCGCGTGTGCGAGCTCGCGACCAGCCTGCTGGAGGAGCGGCTGCGCTCGGGTGACCATCTCCTCATGGAGAGCCGCTCGGGTGTCCTCGTCGAACGACTGCCGCGGCCCGAGGTCGAAGAGCTCGTGCTCGAAGAGGTCCCCGATGTCACGTACGAGGACGTGGGCGGGCTCGACGAGCAGATCGATCAGATCCAGGACGCGGTCGAGCTGCCGTACCTGTACGCGGAACTGTTCCAGGAACACCGCTTGCAACCGCCCAAGGGCATCCTGCTGTACGGGCCACCGGGCTGTGGCAAGACGCTCATCGCCAAGGCGGTCGCGAACTCGCTCGCCAAGCGCGTCGCGGAGAAGACGGGCAGCGAGACGACGCGCTCGTACTTCCTGAACATCAAGGGCCCGGAGCTCCTGAACAAGTACGTGGGCGAGACCGAGCGCCAGATCCGCCTGATCTTCCAGCGAGCGCGCGAGAAGTCCGAGGAAGGTGTGCCCGTCATCGTGTTCTTCGACGAGATGGATTCGCTGTTCCGCACCCGCGGCTCGGGGATCTCTTCCGACATCGAGAGCACGATCGTCCCGCAGCTGCTGGCCGAGATCGACGGCGTCGAGAGCCTGAAGAACGTCATTGTGATCGGTGCGTCGAACCGGGAGGACCTCATCGACCCCGCGATACTGCGCCCCGGCCGGCTCGACGTGAAGATCAAGATCGAGCGACCCGACACCGCGGCCGCGTCACAGATCTTCTCTCGCTACCTCACCCCGACGCTTCCGATCGCCGAGGACGAAGTCAAGCAGCGCGGCGGCAAGGAGCAGGCGATCGAGGCGATGATCGACACCGCGGTCGACCGGATGTACGACGCCGGCGACGAGAACCGCTTCCTCGAGGTGACGTACCAGAACGGCGACAAGGAGATCCTGTACTTCAAGGACTTCTCGTCGGGCGCGATGATCGAGAACATCGTGCGTCGCGCGAAGAAGCTGTCGATCAAGCGGCAGATCGCGGGTGGCGCGAAAGGAATCTCGAGTCCCGACCTCGTCGACTCGATCCGCCAGGAGTTCCGCGAGCACGAGGATCTTCCCAACACGACGAACCCCGACGACTGGGCGAAGATCTCGGGCAAGAAGGGTGAGCGGATCGTCTTCGTGCGCACGCTGCTCGGCGACGGCGACGAGGCGCACGGCGGTCGGCAGATCGAACGGGTCACTACCGGCCAGTACCTGTAATTCCTGCTGACGAACTTCTCGTTTCGGGGAGATGACCGCGCACGGCCTGCGGGTAGGCTCTGTCCGTGGCAGTGCCGAAAGTGTGCGGGATCGAGACCGAGTACGGGGTCGCGTTGCGCGGTGCCGCCGATGCGAACCCGGTGCTCGCGTCGTCGATGCTGATCAACGCCTACGTCGAGCACCGCAAGGTCGGCTGGGACTTCGAGGACGAGTCACCCGGACGCGACGCACGAGGGTTCGCGCGCGAAGGGGCGGCGCCGCCCGAGATCGAGACCCACCTCGTCAACACCGTCCTCACCAACGGGGCCCGCTACTACGTCGACCACGCGCATCCGGAGTACTCGACACCGGAGTGCGCCAACGCGCTCGAGTTGGTGGTCGCCGACAAGGCGGGCGAGCGCATCCTGGGGCGGTCGATGCAGGCGTCACGCCGGCTCCTGACTCCGGAGCAGGAGATCGTCGTCTACAAGAACAACACCGACGGCAAGGGCAACTCCTACGGCACCCACGAGAACTACTTGGTCGATCGCACCGTTCCCTTCGCCACCCTGGTTCGCCATCTGCTGCCGTGGTTCGTGACCCGGCAGGTGTTCACCGGCGCCGGCAAGGTCGGAGGCGAGAACGGCAGCGGCAAGATCGAGTACCAGATCAGCCAGCGGGCCGACTTCTTCGAGGAAGAGGTCGGTCTCGAGACGACGCTGAAGCGACCGATCGTCAACACGCGTGACGAGCCCCACGCGGATCCGCAGAAGTACCGCCGCCTGCATGTGATCGTGGGCGACGCCAACCTGTGCGAGGTCGCGACGTTCCTGAAGGTGGGCTCGACCGCCATCCTCCTCGCCATGATCGAGGACGACTTCATCGACAAGGACTACTCCATCGCCACGCCGGTCGCAGCGCTGCGGGGGGTGTCACACGACCCGACGTGCCGCACGACGGTCGAGCTCGTCGACGGCGGAACGATCACCGCGGTCGACCTGCAGTGGGAGTTCCTGCGTTTGGCACAGAAGTACGCCGACGACGTCGGGCTGGAGGCGTGCGGAGGCGACGAGATCGCGGGCCAGGTGCTGGAGCGATGGGAGGCGACCCTCGCCGGCCTCGAGCGCGACCCGCGCACGCTCGATGGCAAGCTCGACTGGGTCACGAAGCAGAGCCTGCTCGACGCGTATCGCGAGCGTGACGGGCTCGAGTGGGACGACCCGAAGCTTGCACTGCTCGACCTGCAGTACCACGACGTGCGCCCGGGCCGATCGCTGTATGAGCGGCTGGTGCGTGCGGGTAAGGTCGAGCGACTCGTCGAAGAAGAAGATGTGACGAATGCCATGACCGAGCCGCCCCCGACCACCCGGGCCTACTTCCGGGGCCGGTGCCTGGCCGAGTGGGCGGATGCGGTGGTGGCCGCGAACTGGGACAGTCTGATCCTCGACGTCGGCAGCGACCCGCTGCGGCGGATCCCCATGATGGAGCCGCTGAGGGGAACGCAGGCGCACGTTGCGTCGTTGTTCGAGGAGTGCACGACCCCGGCCGAGCTGGTGGCCCGGCTGGCGTCGTAGGAGGCAAACGGCAATGGCCGAGAGAGAACGCAAGCAACGCCCGGCGCCCAAGGAACGCGTCGAGGAGGAAGTCGAAGACCTCGCACCTCCCAAGCAGGGCGAGAAGATCAAGGAAGAGCTCGACGACCTCTTGGACGAAATCGACTCCGTCTTGGAAGAAAACGCCGAGGACTTCGTGAAGAGCTATGTGCAAAAAGGGGGTCAATGAACCGTTTGTCCGGTTAGCCTGGGCAAGCGACTCAGACCTCCATAACTGTCACACCCGACGCTCATACGGCGGGTGTGAAGCAATGCAACAAGTGCGGAGCCGTCAAGCCACCCGACGACTTCTACGCCGAGAAGGGCGGCCGGAACGGTCGCCGACCAGAGTGCAAGGTGTGCACCAACGCGCGCCGCAAGGAGT
>JAPSGP010000058.1 GCA_031177445.1 Acidimicrobiia bacterium | reverse complement strand
CGCGGCCCCCGGGTGGAGCGTCGGGGCATCGGAACGATGCGCCACGTCGGTGGCGGGTCGTACGAGCAGACCTTCGACCCCGAAGGCCCGCAGGCCGACTGCTGGGTGTACGAGGACCTCGTCTACATCCACAAGCGCCACGTCGCCGCCGTCGGCTTCGACCGCGACGAGATGACGATGTCGCCGATCACGTACGACGAGATGCGGCCCGGCTGCTACGACCCGAGGGCACGCGTCGACGACATGGAGCTCAACTGGGTCGACGCCAGCCTGAGCTTCCCCACCTTCCCTCGGTTCTGCGGCCAGACGTTCCTGGAAGCCAAGGACCGTGAGCTCGCGGAGGCGTGTGTCCATGCCTACAACGACTGGATGGTGGACGAATGGTGTGGCGGCAGCGGGGGCCGCCTCATCCCGCTGCCCATCGTTCCCCTCTGGGACGCCGGGCTCGCCGCCGCCGAGGTGCGCCGGAACGCCGCCCGCGGTGTCCACGCGGTGTGCTTCAGCGAGATCCCGCCCCACCTCGGGCTGCCGAGCATCCACAGCGGCCGGTGGGATCCCTTCTTCGCCGCCTGCGCCGAGACCAGCACCGTCGTGTGCATGCACATCGGGTCGTCGTCGAAGATGCCGGCGACCTCCGCCGACGCTCCGGTCGCCGTCGCCGCCACGCTCAGCTTCGGCAACGCGATGGCATCGCTGTCGGACTTCCTGTTCTCGGGGGTGCTCGTGCGCTTCCCCGACCTGAAGCTCGCGTACAGCGAAGGGCAGATCGGCTGGATCCCATACATCCTCGAACGGGCCGACGACGTGTGGCTCGAGCACCGGGCGTGGGGCGGGGTGCGTGACCTCGTCCCCGAGCCGCCGTCCACCTATTACTACCGGCAGGTGTTCGGCTGCTTCTTTCGCGATCGGCACGGGATCGACTCATTGACCAAGGTCGGCGTCGACAACACGACGTTCGAGACCGATTATCCCCACACGGATTCCACATGGCCCGACAGCAAGAAGGTGGCCCAGGAGCTCATGGCCGGGCTGCCCGACGACGTCGTGTACAAGCTCGTGCGCGGCAACGCCATCCGGATGTTGTCGCTAGGTTTCACATAGTGGACCTGCGCTACTCCGAGTCGGACGAGGCCTTCCGGGCCGAGCTACGCGAGTGGCTGGCGCGCACCCTGCCGCAACTGGACGCCCCACCCGCCCGCGACGACTGGGACGGGCGCCGTCGTTACGACACCGACTGGCAGCGCCGTCTCCACGACGCCGGGTACGCCGGGATCAACTGGCCGCTCGCGTACGGCGGTCGCGAGGCATCGCCCACCGAACAGCTCGTCTTCCTCGAGGAGACCACGCGCGCCCGCGCGCCGTACGTAGGCGTGAACTTCGTGGGCACGCTTCATGCCGGACCCACGATCCTGACGGAGGGGACCGAGGAGCAGAAGGCCCGCTACCTCCCGCCGATCCTGCGGGGTGAAGAGGTGTGGTGCCAGGGTTTCTCGGAGCCCGGCGCCGGCTCCGATCTCGCCTCGCTGCGGACACGGGCGGTGCGTGAAGGCGACCACTACGTCGTCAATGGTCAGAAGATCTGGTGCTCGTTCGGCCACGTGGCCCAGTTCGGCGAGCTCATCGTGCGCACCGATCCCGACGCGCCGAAGCACCGCGGCATCAGCTGGCTCATCCTGCCGATGGACCTGCCCGGCATCGAGGTCCGCCCGATCGAGACGGTGCTGGGCTCGTCGGAGTTCTGCGAAGTGTTCCTCGACGACGTGCGCGTGCCGGTCGAGAACCTGGTCGGTGCCGAGAACGACGGGTGGCGGATCACGCAGGTGACGTTCTCGTTCGAACGGGGAACCGCGTTCGTGAGCGAGCTCATGGACTCGCGCCGCGTCATCGACGACCTCTCGACGGTCGTTCGCGATCCCGGGCAACGACGAGAGCTCGGCCACCTGGCAGCCGAATTCGACGCGTTGTGGGCGCTCACGAAGCGCAACGTGTCGCAGGCCGCGCACCGCGGCGCGCCCGGCAACGGCGGTCTGATGATCAAGCTCGCGTACTCCGAGGCCCGCCAGCGCCTCGGCGATCTGTCGTTACGGGTGCTCGACCGTGGGGCGCTCGACCTCGGCCGCGAGATGGTCGAGGAGCGGGTGCGGACCCTCAACCTCACGATCGCCGCCGGTACCTCACAGATCCAGCGCAACATCATCAGTGAACGCCTCCTCGGGTTGCCGCGCGAACCACAGGTGCAGATCGCATGAACTTCGACCTCAGCCCCGACCAGGAAGCGCTGCGCGACGGCATCCGGAGCTTGTGCGAGGGGCGCTTTCCGATGAAGCGGGTCCGCAACGGCTTCGATCACGAGATGTTCGGCGAGCTCGCCGACGCGGGTGTGTTCTCGTTGCGGGCCGACGGGTTCGGCGCCGCCGACGCCGCCGTCGTGTTCGAGGAGCTCGGCCGGGCGATCGTCCCGGGACCGCTGGTGTGGTCGTACCTCGCGCACAGCCACGTCGACGGCGTGGTCGGCGGGCTCGAGGTCGCCGGACGGGAACCGACCTGGCTGGTCGAGCACTACGAGCATCTCGACTCACTGGTCGTGGTCGACGACGACGCGGTTCTCGTCGTGGCGCAGCGCGCGATCGAGCCCGCCGCCCCGATCGAGCGGCCACTCGATCCACTCACGCCGGTGCACCGGGTCGACGGGTTGCCGGCGGGCGAGCAGATCGGCGACCGCGAGCTGGTGGCGAGCTGGCGTCGCGAGGGCGCGGTGGTGAGCGGCGCGTTTCTGATCGGCATCGCGCAAGGCGCTGCCGAGCTGGCGGTCGCCTACGCGAAGGAGCGGCGCCAGTTCGATCGCCCCATCGGCTCCTTCCAGGCGGTCAAGCATCTGCTCGCCGACATGGTCGTGCGCGCCGAGGTCGCCCGCAGCGCGGTGCACGCCGCCGCATGCACGCTCGACGACCTGGAGTTGGGCGACGTCGAGCGCGCGGTGGCGGGGGCCAAGCTGCTGGCGGGCGAGGCCGCAGTGGCCAACGGCAAGACGTGCATCCAGGTCCACGGGGGCATGGGCTTCACGTGGGAGGTCGACGCCCACCTGTTCCTCAAGCGGGCTTGGCTCCTCGACACCGTCTTCGGCGCCGCCGACCACCACGCCGACGCGGTCGCGAAGATGCTGCCGCAGTCGTGAGGGCGCCCTGCGTTTTGGCGTCGCTGGTCCGCGCTCTTCGCCGGTCAGCGACGCCAATAGCCGTTGTGGCTCGTCGATGATGACCTGGGACCCGCTGCTCAAGGACCTGCGCGCCCGCCGGGAGGCGGCGCGGGCGATGGGCGGGGAAGCGCGGCTCGAGCGCCAGCGCGCCGGGGGACGGCTCGACGCCCGGGCCCGGCTCGAGCACCTGCTCGACCCGCAGACCTTTGTCGAGCTCGGGGCGCTGGTGGGCTCGGTCCACCGCGGCGTGGTCCCACCGGTCCCGGCCGACGCCCTCGTCGCCGGCCACGGCTTGATCGAGGGCCGCCCGGTGCTGGTGGGCGCGGAGGACTTCACGGTGATGGGCGGGTCGATCGGGCACGGCACCACGGCCAAGCGCCAGCGGCTGGCCGAGCTGGCGGGCCAGGAGCGGGTGCCGCTGGTGATGCTGCTGGAAGGGGCGGGCGAGCGCACCCAGAACGCGTTCGAGCGTCGCGGGCGCGCCCCCAACGACCTCCAGACTCTGGCGCGGCTCTCGGGGCTCGTCCCGATGGTGTGCGTGGTAATGGGCCCGTCAGCGGGCCATGGTGCGCTCACCGCGCCGCTCATGGACTTCGTCGTTATGGTCGAGGGCGCATCGGTCTTCTCGGCCGGGCCCCCACTCGTGAAGGAGGCGACCGGCGAGGAGGTGACCAAGGAGGAGCTCGGCGGCACCGCGGTGCACACGACGCTCAGCGGCGTGGCCCACAACGGCGCCCCCGACGACGCCGCCGCCCTCGACCTCGTCCGCAGCTATCTCGCGTACTTTCCGTCGAACGCGTGGCAGTACCCGCCGGCGACGATCGATGGGCCGGACAGCGGCCCGCGGGCGCTCGACGAGCTCGTCGAACTCGTCCCCGCTGATCCACGGCGCAGCTACGACGTCCGGCCGGTGGTCGAGCTGGTCGCCGACCGCGGCTCGGTCCTCGAGATCGAACCCGCCTTCGGCCGGCCGATCGTGACCGCCCTGGCGCGTCTCGGCGGCGAGCCGGTTGCGATCGTGGCCAACCAACCCGCGTCCAAGGCCGGCGCGATCGACCGCGACGCCGCCGACAAGGCCGCGCACTTCCTCGAGGTCGCCGGAGCCTTCCACCTGCCGGTCGTCTTCCTCGCCGACAACCCAGGCGTGCTCGCAGGAACGGTCGCGGAGCGGCAGGGGATCCTGCGCCACGCGGCCCGCATGTTCTCGGCACAGGCGCAGGTGCAGTCGCCGAAGCTGCACGTCACCCTGCGCAAGGCGTACGGGTTCGGCAGTTCGCTCATGGCGATGAATCCGTTCGACCGTCAGACGATCACGCTCGCCTTCCCCGGGGCGCGGCTCGGCGCGATGCCTGCGGGTAGCGGAGGTCGGGCCGCCGGGGTGGACGACGAGACCCAGGAGTTGCTCGAGCACGCGGAGCTGGGCGGCGCGTACTCGTCCGCCGACACGATGAGCTACGACGACGTCGTCGAGCCGTCCGAGCTCCGCAACGCCCTGCTCGCCGCGCTCCGGTTGGCGTCGGCGCGCCGCGCCGAGCCGGCGGCGCCCGCGCATGCGCACGGCATCCGCCCGTAACGCGGGGTCAAGCCGAGATCGTGATACGCGGCTCGATCCTCACGTTGGTACGCAGGCTGTTGGCGATGAAGCACTCACGATGGGCGACCTCGACGAGGTGCCGGACCCGCGCCTCGTCGACCTGGCCGCGGATCGTGATGCGGGGCCGGAGCACGATGTCAGTGACCCGCATTGGCTTGTCGCCCTCGGGCATGAGCCCCTCGGCGTCCGCGACGGAGTGCACCACCTGCCCGCCCGCCCCCGCCGCCCCCCCCCGGAACGACAGCACCAGGCACGCTGCCGCAGCCAGCACGAGCAGTGCCTCGGGGTTCCACAGATGCGGATCGCCGCGGAACGCGGGATCGCTCGCCAGCGTCAGGGGCGCGTCGACGCCGCGAGCGGTTGCGGTGTGCGTGCGGTCGTATCCGGCGTAGCCGTCGCCGGTCGACCCGGTCCACGCGCACGCGACCTGGTAGCGGTGCGTCTCGCTCACGATTCTGCTCCGTAGGGATAGAGCACGATCGCCGTCCGCGGGCGTTCCCGGAGCTCGTTGACGAGCAGCAGCGTCTGCTGGTTGTGCAACGGCTCTTGCCAGAGATGATCGACCGTCAAATCGGGCAGCACGACGGTGGCGACGGAACCGTCGGTCGTGATCGCATCGAGATGCCCGACGATGGGCCCGACGAAGTGGCGGAAGGGTGAGTCGAGGACGGTGAGCGGCACGTCGAGGTCGGCGGCCCCCCAGGCGCCCTCGAATGCCTCCCGGTCGCCGTCGTCGATCGCCACCGCGAGCGCTTCGATGCGCGTCGGCTCGAGCGCACGGGCATAGGCGAGTCCTCCGGCTACGCCACGGTCGACCTTCTGCACGACGACGACGGCGACGTGGTGCACCGCCGGTGCATGCCAACCCGGGGGAACGCGCAGCTCGGCATCGACCCGAGCGTAATGATGGCGGATGGCGAGGAACCCGACGACGATGACGGGGATCAGCACGACCGGGATCCATGCCCCGATGAGGAACTTCGACACGACGACGTCTACCAGCACCGCGAGCGTGGCGACCGCGCCGACGGCATTGATCGCCAGGCCGCGCCGCCACCGGACCTCGCGGTTTCGGCGATGGTGTTGCACCATGCCCGCCTGCGACAGCGTGAACGCGGTGAACACACCCACCGCGTACAGCGGGATGAGGGAGTTGGTCACGCCGCGGAACCCGATGAGCAGCGCGCCGGCGGCGATCGCGAGGGCCAGGATCCCGTTCGAGAACACCAGCCGGTCGCCCCGGGTCGTGAACTGGCTCGGCAAGAAGCCGTCGCGGGCGATGATCGACGCCAACCGGGGGAAGTCGGCGAACGCGGTGTTGGCGGCGAGCGCCAGGATGAGCGCGGTGGAGGCCTGCAGGACGATGTATGCGCCGTTCTTCCCCCCGAAGACGTGCTCGCCTAGGACGGACAGCAGCGTCTGGTAGTTCGGGCTCGACGGGTCGAACGGGGTCGGGTTGAGCCGGTGCACCAGCACCGCGAGGAGGAAGAAGCCGCTGCCCAGGATCGCCGCCATCCACGTGAGCGTGATGGCGGCGTTGCGGGGCTCGGGTTTGCGGAAGGCGGGCACGCCGTTGCTGATTGCCTCGACGCCCGTCAGGGCGACCGCGCCCGACGAGAACGCGCGCATGAGCAGGACCGGGGTGATGCCGACCAGCGCCGCGCCCCCGGTGAAGTCGGCAACGCGCGCCTCATTGGTCGGTAGGGCGTCGAGGTCGCCGGTCCACGAACGGACGAGCCCGATCACGATCAGCGCGCCCAGCGAGAGGATGTACAGGTACGTCGGGATGGCGAACAGGCGGGCCGACGCGCGCATCCCGCGGAGGTTGCCGAGCGTGAGGACGGCGAGGACCCCCAGGCACAGCAGCACCCGGTGCCGGTTGAGCGACGGGTACGCCGAGGTGACGGCGGCGACACCGGCCGAGACCGACACCGCGACCGTCAACGTGTAGTCGATCATGAGCGCGCCGCCGGAGACGAGCGACGGCTTCTCGCCCAGGTTCTCGCGCGAGACGATGTACGAGCCACCGCCTCCGGGGTAGGCGTGGATCGTCTGGCGGTAGCTGAACACGACGAGCGCGAGCAGCACGACGACCACGATCGAGATCGGGATCAGCGTGTCGATCGCTTCCTCGAGCCCGGCCTTGGGGACGAGGACGTCGAGGATCTCCTCGGTGGCGTACGCCGTAGACGAGATCGCGTCCGACGAGAACACCGCCAGCGCCAGCAGCTTGACGAGCCGCTGGCCCGCCTGTGCCGATGTCGGGATCGGCCGGCCGACGAGCAGGCGCTTCATCCCCGGCACGGGTGCAGCATACGAACGCGACTTCGGGTGTGAGCGGATGAACGGACGCAAAGGTCGGACGACGAGGTCGGACGATAAGGTCGACTTCGTGAACGAAGCACGGCCGCAGACCACAGTCCTCGAAGCGCTCGCGCACCGGCTCGCCGACGATCCCGACGCTCCGTACCTCGACTTCGAGGGTGTGGAGCACACCGCGCGCAGCATCGACATCCTGAGCAACCGCCTCGCCCATGCATTGTCCGAGCTCGGCGTCCGCAAGGGCGACCGCGTCGCCACGCTCCTCGAGAACGGCCCCGAGCAGGTCGTGTCGTTCTTCGCCGCGGTGAAGCTGGGTGCGATTCAGGTACCGATCAACACCGCGTACAAGGGCGACTTCCTCCGGCACCAGCTCACCGATTCCGGGTCCAAGGTCGTCGTGGTCCAGGGCGACCTCGCCGGTCGGATCGCGGAGGCGGCCGGCGACGCGACCCCCGAGCTCGCGCACGCGATCGTCGTCGGGCCACCTGACGAAGTCATCGACGGCGTCCTGGCGCACGACTGGGAGCCACTGCTCGCGAAGTCCTCGGAAACAGCGGTGCCGGACGCCGGCGTGCGGCCGTCCGACCTTGCGTGCTTCATCTACACGGCTGGCACGACCGGCCCGTCGAAGGGCTGCATGCTGCCGCACAACTACGTGGTCGCTCTCGCCGAGCAGATCCGGCGGGCGTGGCGCCGCCAGCCGGATGACGTCGTGCTGACCCCGCTACCGCTCTTCCACTTCAACGCCATCTCGGTCGCGGTCGTCGGCACGCTGCTCGCCGACGGACGCGCGAGCATCGCCCGGCGCTTCTCCGTGTCGCGGTTCTGGCCCGAGGTGAAGCGCACGGGGGCCACGATCGTGTCGATGCTCGGCTCTCTTGCCATTCTCCTGGCCGACGCCGAGGACCATCCCGACCAGGTGGGGCACTCGCTCCGGTTGTGCGGGGCAGCACCGATGCCGCCCGACATCGACCGCATCTGGAACGAGCGCTTCGGCTGCAAGACCTTCAGCGCGGCGTACGGGTTGACGGAGGCATCGTTGATCTCCACCCTGCCGGCGGGCGAGGTGAACAAGGCCGGCGCCGCCGGCAAGCCGAACACGGTCGACTTCTCGGTCCGCCTGGTCGACGACGACGACGAGCCGGTGCCGATCGGCGAGATCGGCGAGATCGTCTGCCGGCCGACCGGCCCGAACCTGATGTTCGCCGGGTACTTCCGCCGTCCGGACGAGACGCTCTCCGTGCTGTCCAACCTGTGGTTCCACACCGGGGATCTCGGTCGTCTCGACGACGACGGCTTCCTCTACTTCGTCGACCGCAAGAAGGACTATCTGCGCCGACGGGGCGAGAACATCTCGAGCTTCGAGATGGAGCGCACGTTCCACTCGCACCCGTCGATCCTCGACGTCGCCGTGCACTCGGTGCTCAGCGAGGTCGGCGAGGACGACGTGAAGATCACCGCGGTGCTCCAGCCCGGCGAGCAGCTCACCGAGGCGGAGCTGTGCACCTGGAGTGTCGACAAGGTCCCGTACTTCGCCGTGCCGCGATACATCGAGTTCCGTGACGACCTGCCGCGCAACCCGGTGGGCCGGGTGCTGAAGTACCAGCTGCGCGACGAGGGCGTCACCGAGACGACGTGGGACCGTGAAGCGGAAGGGTTCACGTTCGAGCGACGCTGACACAGAGGGGGAGCGGGGTATGGGGATGCGCCGGGTCGTCACCGGTCAGACCGCCGAGGGGAAGTCGGTGGTCGTCGCCGATGAGGTCCTCGAGCCCAAGCGAGTGCCTTTCGTGCCGGGAACCGAGTTCCATCAGCTCTGGGGTAGCGACGACAACGTCTCGCTTCCGACGAGCGGTGAGCAGCCGGCGTGGACGAACTTCTTCCCGCCCGTGGCGGGCTTCCGCTTCCTCGTCTGGACGATGCCGCCGGAGTCGGCGTCGCGATCGCTGCCTCCGGACGTGGACGTCGAAGCGGCGCTCACCGAGCTGCAGCGGAACCTGCCCGGATTGACCGACGTCAACGAGCCCGACCATCCGGGGATGCACACGACCGACACGGTCGACTTCGACCTGGTGCTGTCGGGCGAGGTCTGGCTCGAGCTCGACGACGGCGAGGAGGTCAAGCTCGGGCCCGGCGACTGCGTCGTCCAGAACGGGACCCGCCACGCCTGGCACAACCGCGGCGCGGTGCCCGTGACGATCGCGACCGCGCTCGTCGGCGCGCGGCGCACCTGACTCGTGGCCGGGAGACGCCCTACCTCGCTTCGGCCTTCCGTACCTTCCAGATGTGCTCGGCGGGCCAGCGGCGGGCCCATTTGTGGGCGACGAACTCGGTGTAGGTGGTGGTGGCGCCCTCGGGCGGGCGCAGCTCGATCAGGTCCTCGATCGCGAAGCCGTGGCGCCGGAACAGGCGAATCCACTCGCCGTACTCGAGTTGGAAGTCGATCGTGCCTTCGCCCTGCCAGTCGAAGCGCCGCATCCCGAAGTAGTCCTGGTGCAGTTTGCGCGTGACACGCGTGCCGTCGTCGCACACGATGTGGAACGGGGTCGCGCCGCAGAACGCCAGGAGCCCGCCGGGCCGGAGGATGCGCGCCACCTCGGGCACCGTCAGCGACGGGTCGCAGAAGCTCATCGCTCCATGGTCGCTGAACACGACGTCGAAGCTCTCGTCCCGGAACGGGAGCGTGAGCGCGCTCGCCTGCACCAGACGCGTCATGCCGACGCGGGCGTGCGCGAGTTGTGTCTCTGACAGGTCGAGCCCAACCGCCCGGGCTCCGCGGTCGCTGAGGGCGGTCGACCACTGGGCGGCGCCGCAGCCGAGCTCGAGCACATCGCGGTCGTCGACGTCGTCCAGCGCCTGCACGTCGGCTTCGGGAATGCGCCAGACGCCCCAGGCCAGCGGTGCCTCGTGCAGGGTGGCGTGGTGGAGCGCCTGGTAGGCGTCGGCGTCGGCGTTCCAGAACGCGCGGTTGTGGCATTCGTAGTCGGAGGTCAGATGCGCAGTCTGCCCGGCGCGGTCAGCCGGTGAGCAACTTCTCGCGTTCGGCGCGCTGCTTCGTCCATTCGGTCAGGAAGGCGTCGCGCCCTTTCTTGGCCGCCTGGCCGGCCTTGCTCAGCGCGGTGTCGATCTCGGCTGCGAGCTTGGTGAAGGCATCGCCGATCTCGTCGACGCCCGCCTCGACCTGCTTCGCGATCGCCTGCCAGGTGTCGCCGCTCTCGTCCTTGGCGCGGTCGAGCCGGGCGCGCAGGTCGGACTGGCGCCGGCGGAGGGCGTCGATCGCGTCCTCGTACTTGTCGCGCGCCTCGGCCTGGGCGAGGTCAGCCTGGACCCGGAGCTCGTCGAGCTGGGCCCGCAGGGTCTCGAGTGCCTCCTTGGCCTTGGCCTGGTACTGGTCGAAGGTCGCCATGGCATCTCCGTCCTGTCCGTCGGGTGATCCATCCCCGATGCTCGTCGCCACCAAACCGCGACGGCCGCCCGCGAATCGCGGTTCAGCGCACTGAACCGCTCTTGCCGGTCCCGCCGTCCGTCGGTACCGTGACGAAGACGGCACGACCTCCAAGGGAGGTACCGGCATGGCGGTCACCGACACGCAGCTCGACCTGCACTTCGTCGACGCCGACGGCCACGTCCTCGAGCATCCCAACGGCATGCTCGAGTACGCGCCGCTGGAGTACCGCGAGCGCATCTGGCACGTCGACACCGACGACGCCGGCCGCGAGTGGGTCGTGTTCGACGGCACCAGGAACCCGGCGAACGTGTTCGCACTCGCTGGCGCCGGCGGCATGACCGTCGAGGAGCAGGCGCGGGTGGCGAGCGGGGAGCGCAAGTACTCGGAGATCCGACCGGGAGCGTTCGAGCCCGGCCCCCGCATCGTCGACCTCGATACCGAGCACATCAACCAGACCGTGCTGTATCCGACGATGCTGCTCGGGATCGCCGGGGTGAAGGACGTCGACTTCGCGGTGGCGCAGTGCCGGGCCTACAACGACTGGCTGTCGGACTACTGCAGCCACGCGCCGGAGCGCATGTTCGGCATCGCGGTCATCCCGCAGCAGGACGTCGAGGCGGCCGCGGCCGAGATTCGCCGGGCCTCGCAGAAGCCCAACCTCGTCGGCACGTTCATCCGGCCCAACCCGGTCGTCGAGTGGCGTCACCTGCACGATCCGATCTACGACCCGATGTGGCGGGCCTCCTCCGACGCCGGCTGGCCGCTCGGGCTTCATCCCTACCTCGCCGGCGACGTTCCCGGTGCCGTCATCGGGTTGCGGTTGAACGAGGTGCACGCCCCCGGCGGGCTGACGCCCGAGGGGGGTGTCAACATCGGCAACGTCTTCTACACACAGGCGGTCGGCAACCCCGTCGACATGATGACGACGCTCGCGTTCGTGCTCGCGGGCGGTGTGTGCGAGCGCTTCCCCGATCTCACGTTCATCGTGCTCGAGACGAACGGCGGCTGGATCACGCCGTGGATGGAGCGCCTCGACCACAATGCCAAGCACTTTCCGTGGGACGTCCCCGACTGCAAGCTGCCGCCGTCGGAGTACTTCCGCCGCCAGTGCTACATCA
>JAPSGP010000260.1 GCA_031177445.1 Acidimicrobiia bacterium | reverse complement strand
GAGGCCGAGGCCTCGCTCTGGCTGACGGTCGTGCCGGCGAAGCCTTGCTGCGAGAAGAGCCGCCACGCGGCGCTGAGGATTCGCTCTCTTGTCGGTGTCGGCGGGGCCGTGGCCGTCATGGCGAGCTACAAGAGCGCTCTGGCTGCATGCAAGGGAGAATTGTACGCTGCGCCTCTGAGGGGAGCGGCGGCGCTGGTGCGGTTGCATGACGCCCCAACGTGGGTCGCGGGGGCTCCCACCAAGAGGGGGGAACGTCGTGAGCGCAGGTACCGGGTCTCGTTCGTGCGTTCGCTGGTTGGCCCTGAGCGTCGCGGTGGTCGTCGGCCTCGCGGCGTGCTCGAGCGGTGACGGCGACGACGGCGCGTCCGGCGACAACCGTGGCACGGGCACCACGGGCGGTGCGCCGGCGGGTGAGGTCACCGAGCTCGAGATCGACCGGACGAGCCGCTTCACCAAGCTCGAGACCTTCTGCGAGCCGGCGAGCGAGGAGCCGGCGGAAGCACCCGAAGCCACCGACGACGGGATCACCGAGGATTCGATCTCGATCACGCACATCCGCGTGACGCTCGAGGATCTCGAGGACCTCGGGTTCGCGATCCCGATCGGCGATCCTGCCGACCAGGCGGAGAAGTTCGTCGAGATCATCAACGACCGTTGTGGTGGCATCAACGGGCGCCGGCTCGACCTCAGCCTCGTGGAGGCGCCGCCCATCGCACCGGAGGGCCAGGACCCGAACGCGGTCGCGCAGGCTGCGTGCATCGAGGCGACCGAAGACAACAACGCGGTCTTCGCGTTCTCGGGCAGCGGTTGGGGCGGGCAAGGCGGCGCGACCTGCGTCACCGGTGCGCACGACACGATGTTCCTGACGACCTACAACGTCACGCAGGAGGACCTCGAGGACGCCGACAACCGCCTCTACACGACGACTGTCTCGTCCGCCGACGGCCTCGAGTATCTCGCCCGCACCCTCGACGAGCAGGGCACGCTCGACGGCAAGAGGATCGGGATCGTGATGCAGGACTCACCCGGCGATCCCGACATCGTCGAGCAGGGACTGATCGACACGCTCGAGGAGCTCGGCCACGAGCCGGTGCGCGTCGACGCGTTGGGCTGCGGCGGCGGCAACGTGTGCTCCACGGGGGTGATCGAGTCGGTGCAGGGGATGATCGCCGACGGTGTCGACGTCATGTTCCCGCTTCTGAACGCAATCAACCTGCCCTCGTACGTCGCCGAGTTGGTGACTCAGGGAGTGGAGCCCGGTCAGATCCAGTTCTACCAAGGCGCGTACCACGCCCAGAACGCTGACCTCGTGTCGAGCAAGGTCGTCGTGTTCAACGACGCAGCCGCCGGTGAGCTCTACGACGGCACCGTGATCGTCTCGCCTGCCCCAACCGGCGCGTTCCGGTTGCCCGACTTCGAACCCAACGAGTTCGCGGAGATGTGCAACCGCGAGTACCAAGCCGCGGGTGGGGAGACGTACACCGCGACCGACCCCGAGACCAACTCTGCGTACGGCGCGACCACCGGGATGTGTGCCTTCGTCCGCATCATCGCACGGGCGGTCGAAGCCGCCGGTCCGAACCCAACCCGCGAAGACCTGGCGGAGGCAGTCGAGGGACTCGGTGCGTTCGACAGCGGGCTCACCATCCCCGGGAGCTTCGGCCCCGGCAAGTACACCGGGCCGAACGCGCTGTTCAGGAAGACGTTCATCTACCCGTGTCCCGAGGACATGGCGCCGTTCGAAGGCGACACCTGCATCGTCCCGGAGGGCGATCCCTTCCCGATCCCGGCATGACCGTCGGCTGATGGCGATCGTGTAATGGCGATCGAGACGGGACCAAGCGACCAGGACCCGGCTGCACTCGCGGCCACGGTGCTCGCCGAGGAGGCGAAGCGGCAGGAGGAGCAGGCGGCGCGCTCCGAGGTGACGGTCCTGCCCGACGACCTCCTGCCGGGCGTGGGTGCGAAACCGATGCCGTTGCGCGACACGTTGCGCGCGGGCGGCGCGTCGATGGTGATCGTGCTCGGCTTGATCACGATCGCCGAGGGTCTCGAGCGGGCCGCGGGCGGCGTGCTCGCACCGGACGTCCAAGACACGCTCGACATCAGCGACACGACGCTGATCGGCATCAGCGCCTTCGGGGGCGTCGCGCTCGTGCTCGGCGCGGTGCCGTTGGCGTGGCTCGCCGACCGAATGTCACGAGTGCGCATCGTGTGGATCGCGACGATCGGGTGGGCGGTCGCGACCGCCCTGAACGGGTTGGTCGTGAACCCGTTCCAATTGTTTTGCACTCGCGTCGGCATCGGGTTCGGCCAGGCCTATTCGGTGCCGGTGTTCGCGTCGCTGCTCACCGACACGTATCCGATTCAGGGCCGCGCGCGCACGTTCTCGCTGTACTGGATGGCGCAACCGATCGGTCTGCTCCTCGGACCGTTCGTCGCCGGCTCGATCGCCGATGCCGCCGGTGGCGCCGAGGGTTGGCGGTGGACGTATCTCATCCTCGCGATCCCACCGGTGTTCCTCGCGATCCTCGCGCTGGTGCTGCGGGAGCCGGCGCGTGGACGCTACGAACAGGAGATCGTGCTCGGTGAGGTGCTCGCACCGTCGACCACGCGTACCGAGCTGCCGGTGTCGATGTCGACCGCGTATCAGCGGTTGAAGAAGATCAAGACCTTCTACTACATCTGCACCGGAATCGGTGTCCTCGGCTTCGCACTGGTGGCGGTGCCGGTCCAGCTCAGTCTGTTGCTCAAGGAGTCCTACGGCTACGGCGCGTACACGCGCGGGTGGATGCTCTCGCTGACGGCGCTCGCATCGATCGTCGCGATCCCGATCGCGGGGCTGGCGTACGACCGGCTGTTTCGGCGCAATCCGGTGCTCGTGGTACGGCTCGCGGGAGCATTCATCGTGGCGTACGGCGCCTGCATGCTCGTCGCGGTGCGGATGCAGGAACCATTGTTGCTGCTGATCGGAGTGGCGCTCGCCAGCGCCTGCACGAGCTCGGCGTTCGTGAGCGTCGCGCCGATCGTCGGCGCGGTCGCTCCCTACCGCATGCGCACGCAAGCGTTCGCCCTGGTGCCGGTGTTCATCTTCTTGATGGGCGGGTTCTTCGGAGGCTTGCTCGCCGGCGCGCTCTCGGACGCGCACGGCGAACGCACCGCCCTCACGATCGTCGCACCGTTCGCGGGAACGATCGGCGGGTTGCTGTTCATGTACGGCTCTCGTTTCTTGAAGCGCGACATCTCCCTCGCGGTGGAGGAGCTGCTCGAGGAGCAGTCGGAGATCCAGCGGATGAGCGCGCACCCGGACGACATCCCGGTGTTGCAGATCCACAACCTCGACTACAGCTACGGGCCCGTGCAGGTGCTGTTCGATGTCGGGCTGGAGGTGACGCGGGGCGAGGTCGTCGCACTCCTCGGGACCAACGGAGCCGGGAAATCGACGCTCCTGCGAGCGATCAGCGGCCTCGGCATCCCCGATCGCGGTGTCGTCCGGCTCAACGGCCGCACCCTCACATACGTCGACGCCGAAATTCGATTCCAGCAGGGCATCGTGCAGCTGCGCGGCGGCGCGGGCGTCTTCCCCGAGCTCAGCCTGGCCGAGAACCTGCACACGTCGCTGCTCACGACGAGGATCAGCCGTCTCGAGCGTCAGACGAGGATCGATCGTGTGCTGGCGATGTTCCCCGTGCTCGAGAATCGCAGGTCGGTGCTCTCGCGCGAGCTGTCAGGTGGACAGCAACAGATGCTTGCCCTGGCCATGGCACTCGTGCACGAGCCCGAGATCCTGCTGATCGACGAGCTGTCACTCGGGCTCGCGCCGCTCGTGGTGGAAGAACTGCTCGGCGTCGTGCAGGACCTGAAGGAACGCGGGCAGACGATGATCGTCGTCGAACAGTCCATGAACGTCGCGCTCGCGTTCGCCGATCGCGCCGTGTTCATGGAGAAGGGACGGATCCGGTTCGAGGGGCCCGCGCAGGAGTTGGCCGAACGCGACGACCTCGTGCGCGCGGTCTTCCTCGGCGGCGAGGGCGGCTGAGCGCCTGTTCGGCCTGGTCGTGACGCAACAGGCGATCTTCTACGGCGTCGTGTTCGGCCTCATCTACGCGGTGTTCGCCGCCGGCTTCGTGCTCGTGTACCGCAGCACGGGCATCCTGAACTTCGCCCAAGGCGAGATCGGCGCCTTTGGCGTCGCGCTCTTCGCGTTGTTCCACGTGCAGTACAACGTCCCGTACTGGCTCGCCTTCGCATTTGCCGTTGTCGCAACCGCGGTCATCGGGATGGTGATCGAGCTGAGCGTCGTCCGCCGGCTGTTCAACAGTCCGCGGCTGGTGCTGCTCATCGCGACGGTCGGGGTGGCGCAGCTCCTGCTCTTCCTGCGGATCAGCCTGCCCGAGATCACCGCCGGCGGTGGATTCCCGTTGCCGTTCACGGGTCAGTGGCGGCTGACCGACTCCCTGGTCGTGTTGCCGCGCGAGCTCGTCGTGCTCATCGTCGCGCCGGTGGTGATCGTCGCCCTCGCCCTGTTCATGACGCGCACGTCGTTCGGCCTGGCCGTACGGGCATCGTCCTCGAACGCCGATACCGCTCGGGTCTACGGGATCAGCGTCAAACGGACGTCCACGATCGTGTGGACGATCGCGGCGGCGTTCGCGGCGGTCACGGGCATCCTCGTCGCGCCACTGCTGGGCGTGACACCGGGCAACATCGTCTCAGCCGGCGCGGTCGCGATCGGCCCGTCACTGCTGTTGCGCGCGCTCGTCGTCGCGCTGATCGCCCGCATGTATTCGCTGCCGATGACGCTCATCGGCGGCATCTGCGTCGGCGTGTTCGAACGCATCGTGCTCGCCAACGTCTCGTCGCGCGAGCAGTCCATCGTCGACCTGTATCTCTTCATCGCCGCACTCGTGCTCGTGCTCGTCGTCGTCCGAAACCGCCGCGACGACACCGGGTGGTCGCTCGCCGCGCAGGTCAAGCCGATTCCGGAACGCCTGCGATCG
>JAPSGP010000551.1 GCA_031177445.1 Acidimicrobiia bacterium | reverse complement strand
CCCCTTCTCGTTTAGTACGCGGGAACATCGTCCATGCATCGATGCGATCGCACCCCGCGCCGCTTCCGCGGGCTTCACGCCCCAGATTCGGCCGCGATTCCCGCGGCGGCGTCACCGGCCTCTGACGGACCCGCTTGGTGAGCGCTTGAGCTCCCAGACGTGTCGTGGCCGCTGGCTCCTGTTTTACGTTTTCCTTACGTTCAATGCGAGTACCTTCGGGGAACCCGAACCTGCGGTAAGTGGGGGATAAGAAGTGAAGGAGGGAGCAATGCGGAAGCTCTATGCCATTCCGGCCGGCCTGTTGGCGGCGCTCACCGTTGTGGCGGGCGCGTCGTCGCAGCCGACCGCTCGGACGCATGTGGTCAAGCTGACGGCGGACCAGGAAGTGCCGCGGTGCGCCGCGGCGAGCAAGCGCCACCACGGCGTCGCGCTCTTCAAGGTCACGAACGCGGCCACCGGCACGGTCTCGTACAAGGTCATCACCACCGACCTGCCGGGGAACATCGTCGGGTCGCCCGGCGCGCACATCCACCTGGCCCCGCGCGGAACCCCCGGCGGCATCGTGCAGCCGCTGACCCTGACGGGGAACGAGAAGGGCGTGGTTGCGCGAGGCACCTTCACGAACCCCGCCCTGGTGGCGGCCATCAACGCGAACCCGCAGCTGTACTACGTGAACGTGCACTCGACGACGTGTCCCCCGGGCGTGGTTCGCGGCCAATTGGGCTAGCAGGACGAACGAGTCGGTCGGGCGACGTGACGATCGCCTCGGCCACTGCAAGAGGAGAGCGAGGCGGGCGGCGACGCCCGCCTCGCGTCATCGTGTGGCGAACGCCTCCCGCTAGAGACGCGCTTTGGACTTGTGGCGGCGGGGTACACCAATCAGCTGTGTTGACAACGCCGAGCTCCACCTGTCACACACCCGCCATTTTCATCGTCCAGTAGGGGGAAAGATGGACAAGCTTCGGCCTTTGGGCCGGCCCGGCGAGCGAGGCAAGCGCGCGCTCGCGCTGCTCGGCATGCTCGCGTTTTCGCTCGCGCTCTCCGTAGCGCTCGGTAGCGTCCCGGCCGGCGCCAGCCCCGGGGAGCACTACTCGGGGCCGTACTTCGGCGCCGACAACTTCCCGCCGGGGTGCATCCGGGACATGTCCCGGTTGAACCCGGACAACATCTGCCATCACATGCGGACCGACCTCAACGCGCTCGACTCGCCGAAGGTCGACGTGCTGGTGATGGTCCCGGTCTCGCCGACCGCCGAGCGTGACATGCGGATCATGCGCCAGTCGGTCGAGATGTGGGAGGGCGGTATCGACTACCTCTCGGGCCAGATGGGGCTCGACTGGCTCGCCGCGGGCATGGACTTCCACGTCACGGTCGACTACATCGACCTCGAGGGCGACGGCGACGGCGGCGAGTTCACGACCTACCCGATCGTCGACCCGGAGATCGTCGTGATCGCCACCAACCCGGTCGGCGGTGTGGGTATCGGCATCGATCCCGTCGACTTCGTGTTCACCGACCCGAACCTGGTGCCGTGCCACAACACGCAGAACCCGTTCGACTTCGAGTACTGGGAGAACCTCCCGGGCTTCGACAGCCACCACGAGGAGCGGACCGGGACCTACGTCGAGGACTGCGGCGGCGCCGGCGGCAACATCTGCTTCGCGATCAACGGCGCGATCGATCCGGCGCCAGAGCAGATCGACATCTTCAACCTCTTCGACCTGGTCTCCCACGAGTTCGGTCACTGCCTGACCCTCGGTCACGTCGGTGACGGCGCCGAAGGCTCCTGGACAGTGGTGCCGACGAACGACATCATGGCGTACAGCTCCGACCCGCCCGGTCTGAACAAGTGCGTGTCGACCCTCGACGTCGAGGTCGTGGCGACTCGCATGAGCAACTACCTCGACGTGAACGGTGACGGGAAGGTCGACGCCGCCGACAAGCTGGTCGTCAACGACCAGATCGGCGAGGGGGGGAACCCGTTCCAGGTCCAGCACCCGGACGAC
>JAPSGP010000259.1 GCA_031177445.1 Acidimicrobiia bacterium | reverse complement strand
GCCGGCATGGAAACGCACGCCGTCCCGCCCCGATCCCAGCGCGGCGTCGAGTGCGTCGACGATGGGGCGGCTCTGGTCGCTGGTGGGGTGCCCGGCGGCGAAGTCGACCATGACAGGCGACCCCGGTGCGCCGTCATCGATCGTGACGAGGTTGCAGCGGTACGCAACCTCGTCAGGTCCGAGCTCGACGCCCATCGCGGCCGCCTCGATGGGGGCACGCCCGGTGTGGAACTCGGCGGGGTCGTAGCCGAGGATGGCCATGTTGCCGACGTCGCTGCCCGGCGGAAGGCCGTCCGGGATCACGGCCGCGCGTCCGACCTCGCTGCGCGCGGCCAGCCCCGCGAGCGCAGGCATCGACGCGACCTCGAGGGGGGTGCGGTCGCCAAGCTCGGGAAGTGGCTCGTCGGCGCACCCGTCGGGAACGAGCACGACGTACTTCACACAGCGATGGTAGGCGCGGCATTGCGCGAAGACCGACCCGATACGCTCCGCAATAGTGTTCCGCGCCCGACGAGCTCGCCGTTCGCGTCGCGTCTTCGGCGCGGTGGTCGCCCTCGCGCTGGTCGTCGGCGCGTGTGGCAGTGACGACGATGACGGTACTTCGGCGCGGAACCCCGTCAGCCCCACTCCCACCACCTCCGGCAGCTCAGGCACTCCCGCGACCTCCGGCTCCGAGACCGAGAACGCACAGCAACGGCTCAACGCCGTGGAGGTCACCCTCACCCAGGTGGCCGAGCTCGACCAACCCACCGCGTTCGCCGTGCGGTCCAACGACGACGCGCTGTACGTCACCGAGCAGGACGGGCTGGTGCTCGCAGTTCGCGACGGCGAGCTCGACCGCGAGCCGGTGCTCGACCTCAGCGATCGAGTGCAGTCAGGTGGCGAGCAGGGCCTGCTCGGCCTCGCGTTCTCCCCGGACGGGAGCAAGCTCTATGTGCACTACTCGAACCGCAACGGCGACAACGTCCTCGACGAGTACGACATGAGCGACCAGGGAGCCGACGCCGCCAGCCGGCGCGAGCTCCTCACGGTCGAGGGGCTCCAGCCGAACCACAACGGCGGACAGCTGGTCTTCGGACCCGATGGCTACCTCTACATCGGGCTCGGCGACGGCGGCGGCGCCGGCGATCAGGGCGGCGGGCACGCGCCCGGGGGCAACGGGCAGTCGCTCGACACACTGCTGGGCAAGATCCTGCGGATCGATCCCGAGCCGTCCGCCGGGCGGGCCTACACCCTTCCCGCCGACAACCCCTTTGCCGGTGGCGGTGGCGAGCCCGAGATCTGGGCCTACGGGCTGCGCAATCCGTGGCGGTTCTCGTTCGACCGGGAAACCGAGGACCTCTGGATCGGCGACGTCGGGCAGAACGCGGTGGAAGAGATCGACTTCATGCCCGCGGGCCAGGGTGCGGGCGCGAACTACGGCTGGAATCGACTCGAGGGCTCCGAACCGTACAGTGGAGATCCGCCCGAAGACACGGTCTCTCCGATCTTCGAGTACCCGAACCCCGACGAAGGCTGCACGGTGATCGGTGGTTACGTGTACCGGGGCACGAGGATCCCCGGTCTCGACGGCACCTACCTTTTCAGCGACTACTGCAACGGCACCATCCGCGCGATCACGCAGCGCGACGGCGAGGTTGTCGCCGAACGCGAGCTGTTCGCCGGCCCCGAGAGCATCACCGCGTTCGGGGAGGACCACGACGGCGAGCTCTACGTGCTCGCGCAGGGTTCCGGCCTGTTGCGCTTCGATCCGAGCTAATGGCGCGGCGGCTACGCGTCCTTTTCGTCATCCCGTCCCTCGGTTCGGGTGGCGGTGCCGAGCGATCGCTCATCGAGTCGGTGTCGGGCCTGCTCGACCAGAGGCTGCGCGTCTCCATTGCGCAGTTCTTCCGGCGACCGCACGAGGAGAAGGACGAGGATGAGTTGCGGTCTCGGGGCGCGCACGTCCACGACATCACGGCCATGCACCGACCGCAACAGATCGCCGCCCTCCGCGGCATCATCAATTGCGAGCGTCCCGACATCGTGCACACGACCCTGTTCGATGCCGACGTCGTCGGGCGGGTCGCGGCGTGGCATGCGGCGTCACCTCCCCCGCGAGTGCTCACGAGTCTCGTCAACACCAGCTACGACAAGGCGCGAGGCCGAGATCCGCGCGTGCCGTGGTGGAAGCTCCGGGCGGTGCGGCTCGCGGACAGCTGGACCGCGCGACACCTGACACATCACTTCCACGCGATCACCCGCGCAGTGAAGGACGACGCCGTGCGCTCCCTCGGGATCCCGCCGGATCGCATCACGGTCATCGAACGCGGTCGTGACACGGCCCGGCTTGGCGAGCCTTCACTGGAACGACGGGCGCGATCCCGCGAGGCCCTGGGGCTCGACCCTCGCGCCATCGTCGTCGTGAACGTGGGTCGCCAGGAGTACCAGAAGGGTCAGATCCATCTCCTGCGGGCGTTCGAGCAGATCGCCGACGGATATCCCGACGCCGTCCTCCTGCTGGCGGGTCGCCGAGGGCACGAATCGGATGCGATCGACTCCGAGATCGCACGGTCGCACGTGCGTGACCGGATCCGGGTGCTGGGCCATCGCGACGACCTGCCCGAAGTGCTGGCAGCCAGCGACGTCTTCGCGTTCCCCTCGATCTACGAGGGGCTCGGCGGCGCCGCGATCGAGGCGATGGCGCTCGGCTTGCCGGTCGTCGCCTCGGACCTGCCGGCGCTGCACGAGGTCGTCGAGAACGGTGCGAGCGCGCTGCTCGTCCCGCCCGCCGATCCGCTCGCGCTGGCGACGGCACTCGGTCGCCTGCTGGGTGCCGAGGGGCTGCGGCAGCGGCTCGGGGCGCGGGGTCGGGAGATCTTCCGGAGCCGCTTCACCCTCGACCGGAGCCAGGAACGGATGGTCGAGCTCTACAAGGAACTCGCCCGCGCGTGATCACTCCGAGCGCCTGATCACCGCTCCCGCGACCTTGCGGCTGAGGACCGCGGGGAGTGCGCTGGAGAACGCCGCGCCCGCCTTGTTGAGCGGCCCGGGAACGCACACGGACCGTCCCCGGTCGTAGGACCGCAGCGCGGCGTCGACGACCTGTTCCGGTTGTTGCCACAGACCGCTCGGCACCGCGCTCGAGTCGACGCCGGCACGCTCCTGAAACTCGGTGCGCGTGAACCCCGGGCACAGCACCATCGCCTTCACACCAGTCCCGCGCAGCTCTTCGGACAGCGCATGCGTGAAGCTGTTCACGAACGCCTTGGTCGCGCCGTAGGTGGCGTTGGCCGGCGTGGGTTGGTACGCCGCGACGGACGATACGTTGATGACACCGCCTCGCGCCCGCTGCACCATGCCCGGCAACACGGCGTGGCACAGGCGCATGACGGCCATGACGTTCAAGCGGATCTCGCGCTCTTCGACGTCGCGGCGAAGCTCGTAGAGCTTCCCGAACGTCCCGAAGCCGGCGTTGTTCACGAGCAGGTCGACCGGAGGGTCGGAGGACTCCAATCTGGCCTCGACCAACTTCAGTCCCGTGGCCTTCGTGAGGTCGACCGCGAGCACCTCGACCGCGGCGCCGTGCTCCTTCTCGAGCCGCTCGGCCGTCTCCTCGAGCCGGGCACCATCGCGCGCCACGATCACGAGATCGTTGCCGCGAGCCGCGAGCGCGTGAACGAACGCGGCGCCGATCCCCGAAGATGCGCCGGTCACCAAGGCCACCGGTCGCGCGCTGTTCGCCATTCCGCCCGCCCCCCACCTTCCTTACAGCCCGAGCTCGGCGGCGATCGCTTCCGGCGTGCCGTCGACGGCGCGGCCGAGCTCCACTTCGCTGATGGCGCGATCCGGGTCCTTGAGCCCGTGCCCGGTCAGCGTGCAGACGACAGTTTCGCCTGCTCGGACGAGCCCCTCGCCGGCCGCCTTCAACAACCCCGCGACCGATGCCGCCGACGCCGGCTCCACGAAGCACCCTTCACTCGCCGCCAGGAGGCGATAGGCCCCGAGGATCTCCGCGTCGGTGACGGCGCCGATGTGACCGCCCGACTCGTCACGCGCGTCGATCGCGCCCTGCCAGCTCGCGGGGTTGCCGATGCGGATCGCGGTCGCGATCGTCTCCGGGTACGGGACCGGCTCCCCTAACACCAGGGGCGCGGCCCCGGCGGCCTGCCAGCCGAGCATGCGCGGACGGCTGGTCGCGGCGTGGCGATCGGCCGCGTCGGCGTACCCCTGCCAGTACGCGGTGATGTTGCCGGCATTGCCGACGGGGATGCAGTGGACGTCGGGGGCGTCGCCGAGCACGTCGACGATCTCGAACGCGGCCGTCCGCTGACCCGCGATCCGGTCGGGGTTGACCGAGTTGACGACGGTGATCTCACCACTGGTGCCGAGCTCGCGGACGATGGTGAGCGCGAGGTCGAAGTTACCTCGAACGGGAACCACGCGTGCGCCGTGGATGAGCGCCTGGGCGAGCTTGCCCGTCGCGATGTGGCCCTCCGGGATCACGACCGCGCAGATCATTCCGGCGCGGGCGGCGTAGGCCGCGGCCGAGGCCGAGGTGTTCCCGGTGGACGCGCAGATCACGGCCTTGGCACCCTCTTCGGCGGCCTTCGAGATCGCGACCGTCATGCCGCGGTCCTTGAACGAACCAGTGGGATTCAGGCCCTCGAGCTTCAGGAAGACCTCGGCCCCGGTCCGCTCGGAGAGGTTCGGCGCCTCGACCAGCGGTGTGCCACCCTCGAACAGCGTCACGACCGGCGTGCCGGACGTGACCGGCAGCCGGTCCCAATACTCCTCGATGACGCCCCGCCAGGCCATCAGTCCTCGTCTCCGACCACGCGCAAGACGGAGCCGACGCGGTGCACGACGTCGACGTCGCGCAGCGCATGCACCGTCGATCGGAGGTCGGCTTCCCGCGCCTGATGCGTGACGAAGATGAGTCGGGCGTCGTCGCCGATCCCGCGCTGCTGCATCGACTTGATCGAGACACTATGGCGACCGAACTGGTCTGCGATCTTGGCCAAGACTCCAGGGCGGTCGGCGAC
>JAPSGP010000057.1 GCA_031177445.1 Acidimicrobiia bacterium | reverse complement strand
ACTCGGCGATCTCCTTGCTGAGCTGCTCGTTGCCGCGGCCGGCGAACAGCATCAGCTTCTTCTTCGGAACCGACTCCATCACTCGTCATCCTTGTGCTCGTCGGCCCAGCCGTCCTCGATCTTGGCGGGAACGCCCTTGGCGAGCGCTCCCGGCGGGACGTCGCGATTCACGACCGCGCCCGCTCCCGTGTAGGCGCCGTCGCCGACCTCGACCGGCGCGACCAGGACCGTGTTCGACCCGATACGCGCCCCCTTGCCGATCCTCGTGCGGTGCTTCTTCTTCCCGTCGTAATTGGCGGTGATCGTGCCGGCGCCGACGTTCGCCCCCGGCCCGACATCGGCGTCCCCGACGTAGGACAGGTGTGGCACCTTGGCCCCCTCGCCGATGTCGGCGTTCTTGGTCTCCACGAAGTTGCCGATCCGCACCCGTGCCGCGAGGTGGGTTCCGGGCCGGAGGTGCGCGAACGGGCCGACGGTGGCTTCGTCGCCGATCTCCGACTCGCGTGCGACGGTCTGGCGCACGACCGCGCCCTCGCCGACGATCGTGTCGACCAGGTGCGCATCGGGACCGACGACGGAGTGCGCACCCACCACCGTGCGCCCCTCGAGGATGGTGCCAGGCAGCAGATGCACGTCGGGCTCGAGCTCGACGGTCGCGTCGACATAGGTGCGCTCGGGATCCGTCATCGTGATCCCTTCCTGCATCCACCGCTGGTTGATGCGACGCCGCAGGACCGCCTCGGCCGCCGCCAGCTGCGCGCGGTCGTTGACGCCCGCGGTCTCCTGTGAATCCGCGGCCACGACCGATGTCACGACGTGACCCGCCTGCTTTAGCACCGACAGCGCGTCGGTGAGGAAGTACTCGCCCTGGGCGTTCTCGGGGCTGAGCCGGCGCAGCGCCGGCGCCAGCAGCCCGCGCCGGAAGCAGTAGAAGCCGGTGTTCACCTCGTTGATCTCGAGCTCGTCGGGCGTGGCCTCCGATCGCTCGACGATGTGGTCGACGACGCCGTCGTCGTCCCGGACGACGCGCCCGAGATCACCCGGATCCTCGAAGAACGCGGTCAGCAGCGTGACCGCGGCGTCGGACTCGCGATGGCCGCGGGCAAGGGAGGCAATGGTCTCGGCGCGGATCAGCGGCGTGTCGCCGTACACGACGAGGAGATCGTCTTCACCGTCGCCGTCGAAGCCGCTGGCGGTGAGGGCAACGCTGGTGGCGTCGCCCGTTCCCCGCTGCACGCGCTGCTCGACGAACTCGATGGGCATCTCGGTTGCGATCTGCTCCTGGAGGGTCTTCGTGACCCGCTCCGCGCCATGGCCGACCACGACCACGATCCGTTCCAGCGGGAGCGCGACGAGCGCGTCGATCACGTGCAAGAGCATCGGACGCCCGCACAGGGGGTGCAGGACCTTCGGGGTGGCCGAGCGCATCCGCACGCCTTCCCCCGCGGCGAGGACCACTGCCGACAGAGGCCGGTACTGGCTCATGCCGTCACCTCATCTCTCGGTGAGATCTCGTCGGTGATCTCTTCGGTGGATCTGGGGTCCCGGGAGAGCTCGGGGGCGAGGTCTCGAACCTCGACCTGGGACTCCAAAGGACCCCGTGCTGCCGTTACACCACCCCCGACCGAACCTACAGGGACCATACCCCTGGGCGTCGCGAGATTGGCGGCCACACGACAACCGGCCGCCCTCTGGGCGGCCGGTGCGTGGAAAAGATCGACAGGGCTCAGCGACCCTGCTGACGGCGCTGCCAGCGGGTCTTCTTCAACAGCTTCTTGTGCTTCTTCTTCCGCATGCGCTTGCGGCGCTTCTTGATGAGTGAGCCCATGGCGGAGCAGACGGTAGTTGGCAGGATCGCCGATGTCAGATCGGAGCGGTCTGCCTCAGCTCTCGACGCGCACGCCTCGGCTCACCGTCGCCGACGCCGCGACCGGAGCACCGATCTTGAGCGACAGGTTCTGCGCGAGGTCGGGTAGGCCGCGCGGCCCGTCGGCGAGCACGACGTAGGCTGAGCCGCTTCCCGCCAGCAGCGCCGGGCGCCCGGTCGCCTCTTCGAGCCGCTCCCGGAACGGACGCAGCTTCGGTTCGACGGCCTCCGCCGCCGGCTCGAGGTCGTTGGCCAGCTCGCGGAGGACATCGGCGACGGGCCGGGGGGCCTGCACGACCCGGCGCGATCGGACGCCACCCATCTCGTCCCACGCCGCGTACACGCTCGGCGTCGGGATCGGGAACGGCGGCAGCACGAGCAGCATCGGGATCCCGACCGGTAACGGCGCCGGCTCGAGCAGTTCCCCGCGCCCACGCATCCAGGCCGCGCCACCGCCGAGGCAGAACGGCACGTCCGAACCGAGCTCGGCCGCGAGGTCGTGCAGGCGGCGTTCGTCGATGTCGACTTCGAGCAGCCGTCGCACCGCGAGCAGCGCGGCAGCAGCGTCGGCTGAACCACCCCCCAGCCCGCGCGCCGACGGGATTCTCTTCCGCAGGGTGAGCTGTACACCGTGCCCGGCCCGCCCGACGCTCAGCAACAGTTGCTGGGTCGCGCGGACCGCGAGATTTTGCTCGTCCTGCGGCACCATCGCGTCGTCACCGACGACCTCCAGGCTCGCGCCCGCGTGCGGGACTGCGACCGCCTCGAGCGTGTCGTGCGGCTGGCCGACCGAGACGGTGAGCGCCTCGAGCTCGTGGTAGCCGTCGGGACGCCGGCCCAGGACGCGCAGTGACAGCGTGACCTTGGCGAACGCAGTGGCGCGCACGCGCCCAACCCGGAAGTCGCTCATCTCCCGCTCCCGGCGCACGGCGCCGCGGTCGCTCGCCTCACGCCGTCCCCTCGGCCCGCGCGATGGCCGCCCACGCCTCCAGCCCGAGAGCTTCGGCACGATCGCGCGGGTCGATTCCAGCCTGGTCGAGGACCATGGTGGTCCGCCCGCCGAGGACCGCTTTCAACGACTGACGCAGCATCTTCCGGCGCTGACCGAACCCGGCGCGCACCAGCTCGAAGAGGCGATCGGCCGAAGGCACTTCGACCGGCGGCGCCGGCCGTCGCACCAGCTCGACGAGCGCCGACTCGACCTTGGGCGCGGGGACGAACACGGACGACGGCACCATGCCGACGATCTTCGCACTGGCGTAGTACGCGACCTTCACCGACACCGCCCCGTACTCACGGCCACCGGGAGGTGCGGCAAGGCGTTCGCCGACCTCGCGCTGGACCATGACCAGCATCCGATGTACCTGCGGCGCTTCCTCGAGCAGCCTCACGACCACCGGCGTGGCGATGTTGTACGGAAGGTTGGAGACGCACGTCCACGTTTCCTCTCCGACTCGGCCCTCGCCGAGCAGGGTGGCGAAGTCCACTTCGAGCGCGTCGGCGACGGCAAGTTGGACGTTGCCGTGAACACCCACAACGTCCGCGATGACCGGAATGAGGTGGCGGTCGCGCTCGACCGCGAGCACCGAGGCGCCTCGTTCGACCAACGCGAGCGTCAACGAGCCGAGGCCGGGCCCGATCTCGAGCACGAGGTCGCCCGGACCGACGCGCGCCAACCGCGCGATCCGGCGAGCCGTGTTGGGATCGGCCAGGAAGTTCTGGCCCAACGCTCGGGAAGGTCGCAGCCCGTGCTCAGCCAACAGCGACCGCACTGTCGCTGGAGTGAGCAGAGCCATTGCGATCGACGCTACCGCCGAGGTTGCACGCTCGAACGTTGTATCTACTGCGTCACCAGTCGATGCGGGCCGCGAACACGCCGAGGTGCGGGGACTTGAGTTGTGCGAACGCCTCGCGGTCCATGTCGACAACACGCGCGGCTTCCACGCGGTCGGCCACCCGGCAGTAGACGGACTGCCCGGTCTCCAGGTTCGTGACCTTCAGCATCGTGCCCTTCGGGACGTACTCCTTGGTCGCGCAGCTGTCGTCGCCGAACGGGCTCTGGTACCAGGATGCCGACCCGGTGCGCGAGTTGCCGCCGGCGGCCGCGACCGGGCTCGGCGTGGAACGCTGGGTTCCGACGGCGATGATCTTGGGCACTGCCGGTCTGATGGGAACGTTCGAGATCGGCTTCCGCTCGACTTCTTGTCCATCGCGCAGCGTGACCTCGTAACTGACCCTCGCAAGCCCGTCGGAGCCTTCCTGGACGACCTTTTGCTGACCGACGGGCAGGTTTGGATCATCCCGCTTCTCGGTGGTGAACGGGATCGGCTCCTCCTTGACATCGACCTCGCCGGAGATGCGCGCCACGGTCACGACCGCGCCATCGGTGATCGCAGTCTCGGGCGACGGCGTCACACTGTCGAACGCACCGAGCACGACCCCGTTCTGCTCGAGGAATTCGGCAACGGACATCGCCGGCGTGCGCTGGACCTGGCTGATGCCGTCGACGTTGATCGTGGCGTCCCTGATCGAGCGAACCTTCAGCGTCTTCCCCGGCCCCAGCCGCGCCGGCGGGTCGACCAGCACGTACTCGTTCGGATCGAGTCCCAGCTTCTCGAGGAGCTCCGACGGATCTGTATGCGTCGTGTCCATCCGGCTCAGGGCACCGTCGCGGTCGACCTCGACGGTGAACGCCCGCTTCACGTGGACCTCGAGGCCGTCCTCGATCTCGGCACCCAGGCCCGGCACGACGCGGTCGTGCTCACTGAGCCGGATCCCGCGCCGGCCCAGGAGCGCGCCGACCGTGTTGGCGTCGGTCGTGACGCTGAGACGCTTGCCGTCGACCCGCAGCTCGACCCCCGGCGCGCCCTGCAGCAGTCGCGGCACCGCGAGACCGGCAACCGTCGTGGCGACTACGAGCGCGCACGCCAGCAGGAGCGCGCGCCAGCCGTACCGACGGCGCGAGCGAGTGCGCTCGACACGCCTCGCCGTCCGCGGCAGCGGCTCGACCTCGATCGCGGGGACGGGCGTGGGGCGGGTTCTCGCCAGCGGCTCGATCGAGCGGCGGCGGTGCTTGCGCCGCGTTGCGGGGCGCGCCGGAAGTGGGCGCTCGCGGGCCTCCGGTTCGGGAGCGCGGCGCGCGACCGCCGGTTCGGGCTCGACCGGTGGCGCCGGGGATGCCGGCGCGCCCGAGGGCGACGACGGCTCCGGCTCGGGGACCAGCTTGTCCGGCGCCAGCAGCTCTTCGAGCTCGGGCAGGAGGTCGACGTCGGGGACCGGGAACCACGCGTCCGGGTCGTGGGGTCGGGCCCGAGCGGGAGACGACCGGGCCGAGGGGCGCGGCCGGACCGGCGTGGGGCGGACGTTGCCCTCCGGCCGCGACGCCCGGGGGGCGACGAGGCCCTGCGGGTCGACCAGGTCCTCGAGCTCCGGCAGGTCGCTGACGTCGGGGACCGGCAGCCACGTGTCGTGGTCGTGGGGCTCGGCGCGCGCGGGTGACGGGCGCACTGACTGCGCCAGCGAAAGCCCGTATGAATGCGCCGGCAGCCGGCTCCTGCGCCCCGCAGGCCGCCTCGATCCGTGCCGATGCTCGGTGATCGGGTCCGCCCTCCCTAGGCCGAACATTTCTCTTGCGACGGCGGTCGGCAAAGCCGCCGCCGTCGCTCTTGTGAGCGGCTCGCTTGCGCTCGCCGAGGCTTCCCCGCGACCGAACACCGACCGGGGGCGTCGAGATCGGAGCAGGCTAGCGAAGGCCGTCCCCCCGAAGCAACTACTGGCAATTGCCCTTTGTTGTCCGAGGAATGGAGAACGCGGCGATTGCGCAAGCGGCGGTCGCAGCGGCCAGCTCGGCGACCGGCCGGCCGGTTGCGTCCGCCAGCGCCTCGCCGACGGCGACGACCCAGGCGGGCTCGTTTTCGCGGCCTCGGTGGGGCTCCGGGGCCAGGTAAGGGGCGTCGGTCTCGACCAGCAGCCGATCGATGGGGACGAGCCTCGCGGCGTCGCGCACCTCGCCGGCGGACCGGAAGGTCGCAATGCCGCTGAACGACACGTACGCACCGGCGTCGAGGGCGCGACGGACCTCGGCCGGGCCTCCGGTGAAGCAGTGGAAGACAGTCGCCGGCGGGGTCCCCTCGTCGGCGAGCACCCGGAAGGTGTCGTCCCACGCTTCCCGCGAGTGGACGACCAGCGCGGTGTCGAGCTCCTTGGCCAGCTGGATCTGCCGCCGGAACGCGGCTTCCTGCGCGTCACGGGAGCTGTGCAGGTAATGGAAATCGAGCCCCGTCTCTCCCACCGCGACGGCGCCGCTGGTGCGCGCCAAGGCCGCGAGCTCGGTCCACTGCGCATCGAGCTCGGACGCGTCGTGCGGGTGCAGGCCGACGGTCGCGACCACGTCGTCGTGGTGAGCCGCGAGCTCGACCGCCTCCCGCGACGTCTCGAGGTCGGTCCCGACGCACACGATCCGCTCCACCCCGCCGGCGCGCGCCCGCTCGAGCGCGCCCTCCGAGTCACTCAGTGACTGCAGATGGCAGTGGCTGTCGACCCACATGTGTGAGGGAGATGTCAGTCCGTTGCGCGTGCTTCAGCTTCGCCGCCAAAGCGCGATCGCCACGCTTCGATGTCGTCGTCGGTGATCTTCCGGTAGAGGACTTCCGGGACCTCGAAGGGTGCCCCTGGCCCCAGAGCCTCGAGCTCGGCTGCGACGTCGGTGGGCCAGCGGGCCGGAACATCTGGCGCTATTCGTGACAACACGTCACCCGCCGTCTCCGGGATGATCGGCAGCGCGAGGAGAGAGAAGAAGCGTACGAGGTTCACACCCGTGCGCAGGATGACGGCGGCCTGCTCAGGGTCGGCTTTGACCGCCTTCCACGGCTCGGCGCGCTCCCAGTACGCGTTGCCCGCGGCCCAGAGAGCACGGAGCTCGGCGGTTGCCTTGCGAAACTGCTTCGCATCGAGGTTGTCCGTGTACGCACGAAGACGCTTCTCGAGCTCGGTGACGAGCTCGCGCTCGGCGTCGCCCGCGATGCCGCCTCCCGGGACCGAGCTCCCGACACTTCGACGCGTGAACGTGAGGCAGCGATTCACGAAGTTGCCGAACGTGTCGGCGAGATCCTTGTTGATCGCGGTGGCGAAGCCCTCCCAGGTGAAGTTGCTGTCGTCGGACTCTGGGGCGTTCGCCATCAGGTAGTACCGCCAGTAGTCGGCAGGGAGCAGCTCGATGGCGTCGTTCATGAACACGCCGACGCCTCGGCTGGTCGAGAACTTGCCGCCGTAGTAGTTGAGCCAGTTGAAGCCCTTGATGTAGCTGACCAGCTTCCAAGGTTTACGCGTTCCGATGATCGACGCCGGGAAGGACACGGTGTGAAACGGGACGTTGTCCTTGGCCATGAACTGTGTGTAGGTCACGTCGTCGGCGTCGTACCACCACGACTTCCAGTCGCGCCGCTCCGGGTCGAGGTCGGCCCACTCCTTGGTGGAGCCGATGTACTCGATGGGCGCGTCGAACCACACGTAGAACACCTTGTCTTCGTATCCCGGACGATCGACCGGAACTCCCCACGACAGGTCGCGCGTGATGCCGCGGTCCATGAGCCCTTCGTCCAGCCACTTGTAGGCGATCGACGTCACGAGCACGGGCCAGTCGTTCTGGGTGTCGATCCAGTCCCGGATCTCTCCCGCGAGCAGCGACTGCTTGAAGTACAGGTGCCGGCTCTCGCGTAGCTCGAGGTTCGTGCTGCCGCTCACCGCCGAGCGTGGGTTGATGAGATCGGTCGGATCGAGGAGCCGGGTGCAGTTCTCGCACTGGTCGCCGCGTGCAGCCTCGTACCCACAGTGCGGGCAGGTCCCGATGATGTAGCGGTCGGGCAGGAACCGACCGTCGTCGACCGAGTACACCTGCTCGATCGTCCGCTCCTCGATGAATCCCTCGGCATCGAGCCGGCGGGCGAAATGTTGCGTGAGCTCCTTGTTCTGCGAGGACGAGCTCCGTCCGAAGTGCTCCCAGGAGAGGTGGAACGCCTCGCCGAGCTGCTTCTGCACTGCGTGCTGGCGACGGCAGTACTCGGCGACGTCGAGCCCTTCCTCCAGCGCGGCCAGCTCCGCGGGCGTCCCGTGCTCGTCGGTCGCGCAGATGAACAGCACGTCCTCGCCCCGCAACCGGAGGTAGCGGGCGTAGACGTCGGCCGGAAGCATCGAGCCGACGAGGTTCCCGAGATGCTTCACGCCGTTGATGTACGGAAGCGCGCTCGTGACAAGGTGGCGTGGCATCCGGGCCTACGATACCGAGCGTTCCCCTTGGGTCTTCACCCTATTGCTACGTACACGAGGCGGAGAGAGCTGGTCGACGAGTTGACGTTCGAGAAGCGGACCGGTGTGGCGCGCAAAGTCGATCAGCTCGGGCGCGTCGTCCTCCCCGCCGAAGTTCGCCGAGAGTTCGGGATCCATCCCGGCGACCTCGTCGAGGTGTCGGTCGAGTCCGGCTCGATCCGCCTGAGCAAGGTCGAGGACCGGTGCGTCTTCTGCAGCTCGCAGGCAGAACTGGTCGAGTTCGGGGACAAGCTCGTCTGCCGGGAGTGCGTGGTCGGGCTCACCGCGAGGGCCGGTTGAGCTGGGTCGCGAGCTCGTAGGCCCGGCGGCGCGGCACCCCCAGCCGTTCGGCCACCCGCGCGGCGGCGTCGCGGACCGAGGCACCGTTCGAGAGCGCGCCCCGCAGCGCCTCGGCCAATTCGGCGTCGGTCGGCGGCGCGGTGCGATCGGTGGCGGGGCCGAGGACGATCGTGTACTCGCCTCGGGGCGCGACCTTCTCGAGATGGCGACTCGCCTCCTCCAGCGTGCCTCGCCAGGTCTCTTCGAACGCCTTCGTCAGCTCGCGCGCCAGCGCGACCAGTCGGTCGCCACCGCACGCTTCGGCGAGGTCGCGGACGGTCGCGTGGACGCGGTGCGGCGACTCGAACAGCACCACGGTGCGGTGCTCGGTGGCGAGCGCGTCGATTCGCTGCGACCGCGCCTTTCCCTTGCGGGGCAGGAACCCTTCGAACACGAACCGCTCCGCCGGCAGGCCCGACAGCACCAGCGCCGCCAGCACCGCGCTCGGCCCCGGCACGACCTCGACCCGGACCCCCGCCGCGAGCGCCGCTCGCACCAGCAGCGCTCCGGGGTCCGACACGCCCGGCATCCCGGCGTCGGAGACGACCGCCACGCGCGCGCCCGCCCGGGCCTGCTCGACAAACGAGGTGGCAGCCTCGGCCTCGTTGTGCTCGTGGAGTGACCGCAGCCGGCCCTGCGCCGGCACGCCGGAGTGGGTCAGTAACGCCCGCGTGCGTCTGGTGTCCTCGGCCGCGATCACGTCGGCGTCCCGGAGCGCGTCGACCGCCCGGGCAGAGAGGTCGCCCAAGTTGCCGATGGGCGTCCCGACGAGGACGATCGATCCCGTCATTCCTTCACTTCGAGCTGGTCGCCGGGCCGTAGGTTCCAGCGCTCGAATGCTCCGGCTTCGGCTTCGATCACGAACGCGGAGCGAGGAACGATCGGCGACAGCCGCCAGGGCCGGAGCGAGCAGATGCGCAGGACGATGCCGTCGCGATCGCAGAACGCGGCGTCGATCCGGAAGCGCATGAAGAACGTGTGGATACTGCGGCACGGACGGAGCACGAGGGCACCTTCGAAGTGGTCCCGGCCCAGCAGCCCGCGCCGGCGTGCCTTCCCCGTGGTCGCGATCGTCACGGTTGCCAGTACGTCGCCTTCGCGCAGGAGCCACGCCATGCGGCTACACGTTGAAGCGGATCTCGAGCACGTCGCCGTCGACCACCTCGTAGTCCTTCCCCTCGACCCGGAGCTTGCCGAGCTCCTTGGCCTTGGCCCACGAGCCGATCTCGAGCAGCTCGTCCCACCGGATGACCTCGGCACGGATGAACCCGCGCTGGAGGTCGGAATGGATCACACCGGCGCACTCGGGTGCGTGTGCGCCGGCGCGGAACGACCACGCCCGGGTCTCGTCCTCGCCGGTGGTGAGGAACGTACGCCGGCCGAGCAGGTGATACGCGCTGCGCGCGAGCCGCGGCAGGACGCTCTCGGCCACTCCGAGGTCGGCGAGGAGCGCGGCGCGCTCCTCGGGGTCGGCGCCGACGACGTCGGGGTCGCTCTCGAGCTCGATGCACACCGGGAGCGCATCGTCGCCGAACGGAGCTGCGAGCTCGGCGCCGCGCTCGAGATCGTCCACGCTGACGTTCACGACCACCAGCACCGCTTTGTTCGTCAGGAGGAACACGGGGGCGAGCAGCGTCCGGTCTTCCGCCGAGAGGCCGGTGCGGTAGATCGGCACGCCGTCGGCGAGCGCCGCCTCGGCGCGCTCGAGCGCCTCGACCTCGGTTGCGACCGACTTGTCGCCCTTCAGCGCCCGGCGCTGCTTCGCCAGGCGCTGCTCGACCGATGCCAGATCGGCGAGGACCAAGTCGAGCTCCAGGGTGCCCAGTTGCTCTTCCGGGCTGGCGCCGTCGCCGGCCCGCAACACGCACAACACGCCGTCGCAGTCGCGAAGGGAGCCGAGGAGCCGGCTGCCCAGCCCCTCCCCCGGCCGCCCGCCGGCCGCGAGACCGGGGATGTAGTCGAGCTCGAAGGTCGCGTGGATGCGCTTCCTCGACCGTGACATCTCGGCGAGCGCCTCGACGCGCTCGTCCGGTAGCTGGGCGACGCCTTTGGTGGCATCGAAGCCGCTCGGGGGTTCGAGCCCGGTCAAGGCGCTGAACAGCAGTCCGTGGCCCGATTCCGGTGCCCCGACCAGACCCAGGCGCTCAGGCATCGAACTCAGGGTACCGGTGCCCTTCCGAGTAGCCTCGGCGCTTCGTCGGCGAGCGCGAGCGAGCCGCTAACAAAAGAGGCGGCGGCGGCTTTGCCGACCGCTGTCGAGGATAGAGATGTCGAAGAAGACCAAGAAGCGCAAGCTGCGGGCCCGGCGCAGGCGCGCCAATCACGGCAAGCGACCGAACGCGGGCAGCCGGTCGTAGCAGGCGCCGCCGCGCTCACGCCGCCGGTCGCGGGAGCCGCACGAGGCGATGGTCTCGAGTGAAGAGCCGGCGTTGCACGCCGAGTGCGATCACCGACGTGGTCGTGGCCGCTGACCCGAGCACGAGGTACATCACGGCCGCCTGCACCTGCACCGCGTCGATCGGCTCCACGCCGGCCAGGATCAGTCCCGTCATCGCGCCGGGAAGGAACACGAGCCCGACCGCCTTGGTCGTCTCGATCTGCGGGATGAGCGCGGTGCGCAGGGCGGAGCGGACATAGGGGCGGGCGGCCTCGGTCGACGTCTGGCCCAGCGCGAGGCGGGCTTCGACCTCCGCACGCTTGTCTCGGAACTCCTCGTAGACGCGACGCGCCACGACGACGCTGGCCGTCATCGAGTTGCCGACCATGAGCCCGGCCAGCGGGATCAGCGTGCGGGCGTCCAGCTCGAAGATCTGCAGCCCGAACAGCACGCCCAGCGTGATGATCGAGGCCGCCCCGAACGCGACCAGGGTGAGCACGAACAGCTCGGGGATCTCCGGGGCGCGCCGGCGAACGGTCTCGGCCGCGAACACGAGCATGACCGCTACCCAGAGAAATGACCACGCCAGGGGCCGGTCCGGCTCGAGCACGAGGTCGAGCGCCACTCCGACGATGAGCAGCTGGACCAGCGCGCGGATCGCGGCCCACACGATGCTCCGTTCCAGGCCCAGCCGCCGGGCCATCGAGAGGATGACGGCCACCCCGACGAGGAGCAGCGAGATCGCGAGGCCGGTCCAGCCGATGTCACTCATCGTTCGGGTGTCGCGGTTGGCATCGTTCGTCGAGGAAGCGCACGACGTCGGGTGGGGCTGCGTCGTCGATCGCGCTCGCAGCGCCGGTGTAC
>JAPSGP010000550.1 GCA_031177445.1 Acidimicrobiia bacterium | reverse complement strand
GAAACCCGGGCACACCGAGGCAGAGCCCGGGTTTCGCGAGTTCTACGAGCTCGAGCTCCCGAGCGGTGAGATCACCGGCGAGGTGCTGTTGATCGCGTTCGGTGCCGTGGTGCTGCTCGAAGCTGTTTGGCAGATCTCACGCAAGCTCGGCCGCGGGCCGGCGGCAGCTGTCGTCCTGAGCGCTAGAGCCAGCCCCGACGCTTGAACCAGATGTACGGGCTCGTCGTCAGTACCAGCATCTCCGAGTGCACGCGAATGGCTATTGCGGGGGCGCGGGCGCGGGCTGCTCGGGGGGCGGTGGAGCGGCCGTCGTCGGTGGCGCCGCCACCCCGCGGAGGACCTTCCGCGGGCGCATGTCGTACTTCCAGCGGAACGTCTCGCGACGGTCGGGCTGTCCCGGCTGTCTGATGATGCGGTAATTCTCGACCCGGTAGCCGGTGTAGCCGCTCTCGCCCTGGACTGGTTGCTCGACGCCGGGAGCGAGGAGCGGAGTGTCGACATACTCCACCGTCACCGGGATCTCCTCCAGCACGTTCGGCCCTTCGGCGATCACGGTCTTGCCTTCCTTGTTGCCGTAGTACGTGACCGTGATCGAGGACTCCGTGTAGCCGCACGTGACGAGGACACCGGCGCCGGAATCGTTCTGGAACCGGTTGTCGATCGCGGGGTAGTCGAGCGTGGCCTCGCGACCCATCGGGTACCGGGTGATCCAGATCGAGTGCGGAGTGTGCGCCACGTCCTTGTAGCCGCCGAAGAACGTGGCGTTGAACAGCGTGGTCGAGAACTGGCTGACCCCACCGCCGTAGGCGTCGAAGAACCCCTCCTCGGTCGCGAACGCCGGCGCTTTCACGAAGCCGCGCTCCGGCGTGCGGGGCCCGATCGTCTCGTTCAGCGAGAAGGTCTGCCCGGGCTCGACGATGGTGCCGTTCACGAGGTCACAGGCGCGGTGGATGTTCTTCACCCGTTCCTGGCCGGCGGCGTGGTTGGTCGTGAACGACGACACCTGTTCCACGATGTTCAGCGCCTGGAGTGCCTCGGTGGTCCGCGCCGGGGGCTGCTCGAGGAGCGGGACCTCGATGGTGCGCTCGCCCCGCAAGATCGCGGGCACCGCGGAGTCGAGATCGACGACCCGGCCGTTGTGCGACGGGTTGATCGCCACCACGCCCGCGTTGACCGAGAAGGAGGCGTCGACCGGCGTGGCTTCGAACGGCGCCAGCGACGGCGCCAGCGCGTCGCGCAGCCTGGCGGTGTCGATCCCGAGCACCAGGCGCTTCCCTCGCGGTGACGCGGTCATGGCGCTCCCGAGCTGGTCGGGGCTGATCGTGACGGCAGTGCCGTTCACGACCAGCTGTACCGGCGCCGACAGCAGGCGGCGAGCGCGTGCCGCCGCCTTCCTCAGCTGGGCGGTGTCGACGGGTGGCCGGGCGTCGCCGACCGGGAGCTCGAGGACGGCGTCGTCGCCGGTGCGCAGGGCGCGCTCGATCCGGCGCTCGGCGGCGCGCCGGTGCAGGCCGACGCCCGGGACGGGCGCGATCTCGGTCACCGTGGCACCTTCGAAGCGCAGGCCGCCGTTCTGCAGACCCTGGGACAGTTGCTTACCCCATTGATCGAGGGCCGCTGCGAGCTTGGCTTCGTCCCAGTGGACCGTGAGCGGCACCTCTTCGTCGCGAAACCGGCGCACGATCGGGCCGGTGAGGTGCTGGAGCAGGTTGCCGTTGCGGCCCGCCCGCCGCGCGTGCTCGAGCGTGGCGTCGACGTCGACGTCGTAGCCGATGGTCGTCGGGTCGAGCACGAGCTCGGTCTTTCCGGCCCGGGCGCGCACGGGCTGGTGCTCGAGGTCAGCGGCCCGCTCGTCGAGCGCATCGCGCGCCGCGTCCTCGCTGTCGCCGCTGATGTCGACGCCCGGGACCTCGACGCCGGGCATGATCTCCCCCGAGTACGCCACCCGCTCACCTACCGCGAACACGACGAGCAGCAGCACGGCCGCCAGCACCACCCGATCGATGTCGCGCCGGCA
>JAPSGP010000258.1 GCA_031177445.1 Acidimicrobiia bacterium | reverse complement strand
GCCGCCGCCCACTATGACGTGCCGAACCTGACCGCAGTCGTCGACTACAACCACCTGCAGACCGACGGCACCACCGAAGAGGTCATGGACACGGGCGATGTGCGGGCCAAGTTCGAGGCCTTCGGCTGGGACTCGGTCGAGGTCGACGGACACGACATGGGCCAGATCGTCGAGGCGCTGGAGCGCAGCCGCACGCTCCGCAGGCCCTCGGCGATCGTCTGCCAGACGAAGAAGGGACGCGGCGTCTCATTCATGGAGGGTCGCTTCGGCTTCCACGGCAAGCCCCCCTCCCAGGAGCAGGCGGAGCAGGCGCTCGAAGAGCTGGAGGCGCACTACCGCGAGCAGACCGAAGCGATGGGCTCCGACACCTCGCCGCCCAACCCCGATCCAGCGAAGACGTCTTGATGGCCGAAGCGAAGACCGAACCGATCGCCACCCGCCACGCCTACGGCGAGGCCCTGGTCGAGCTGGGCGAGGCGCACGAGGAGATCGTCGCCCTCGACGCCGACCTTGCGGTGTCGACGCAGTCGATCAAGTTCGGCAAGCGCTTCCCCGAGCGCTTCTTCAACTGCGGCGCGGCCGAGGCGGGGATGATGTCGATGGCCTGCGGGCTCGCCGCCACGGGCAAGGTCCCATATGTCTCGACCTTCGCGATCTTCGCCACTGGCCGCTCCTATGACCAGGTCCGCCTCGGCATCGCTCACAACGAGCTCAAGGTTCGGATCGGCGCCAGCCACGGCGGGGTCTCGATCGGCGAGGACGGCGCTTCGCACCAGATGATCGAGGACATCGCCCTGATGCGGGTGATGCCACGCATGCAGGTGATTGTCCCGGCCGACTACAACCAGGCCTATCGGGCGGTGATCGAGTCCTACGAGCGCTTCGACGCCCCGATGTACATGCGCTTCGGTCGCCCGGCCACCCCGAGCGTCTACGACCAGATCCCCGAAACGCTGGGCGGCGGAGTGGACGTGCTGCGCACGGGCAAGGACATCACGATCTTCGTCACCGGGCACATGGTCTGGCGAGGACTGGAAGCCGCAGAGACCCTCGCCCGCGAAGACGGGGTCCAGGCGGAGGTGGTCAACGTCTCGATCATCAAGCCGCTCGACACCGACGGGGTGGTCGATTCGCTCGCGAAAACCGGTGTCGGCGTGACCGCGGAAGAGCATCGCGTCGTCGGCGGTCTCGCCGACGCGGTGCGGGAGGCCGCGGCCGAGCAGCATCCGGTGCCGATCTTCGCGCTCGGCATGGAGGACGAGTTCGGCGTTTCCGGTACCGCAGAGGCATGCATGGAGCACTTCGGCTTGACCGCCGCGGGGATCGCCGAGCAGGCACGCGAGGCACTGCTGCAGAAGCCGATCGTCTCGCACCCGCCGATCCACGGCGGGGAGTGGCGCTAGCTGCAACCCCGACTGCAAGTCCCGGCTAACAATTCTCTAATCTTCCGCTCACTCTAAGCGGGCGGGCGGTTGCGAGCCACGGCGATCGCAGGAACGCACCTCGGTCCGCAGAAGAGTTTCCAAGCCTATGTCGCGGCTTCGCAGAAAGACACCGGCGGACGAGCTCCGCCCCCGGCGGGGACCCGATTCGCCGATCGTCGAGCTGCACGACGTGACCAAGGTCTACCCCGGAGGCCACGTCGCCCTCGAGCGCGTCTCGATGGCGATCAGCCGCGGTGAGTTCGTCTTCCTGGTCGGGCCCACCGGCTGCGGCAAGTCGACCCTGATCAAGCTTCTGATCCGCGACCTAGACCCGACCGAGGGCGCGGTGATGATCGCCGGCCGCGACGTGGCCAAGCTCCCCGACAAGAAGATCCCGCATCTTCGGCGCAACATCGGCACGGTCTTCCAGGACTTCAAGCTGCTCGCCAACCGCACCGTCTACGACAACGTCGCCTATGCGCTGCAGGTGATCGGCGCTAGCCGGGCCGAGATTCGCGAGAAGGTCCCGGAGACCCTGCGGCTCGTGGGCCTGCAGTCGAAGGTCCACAGCTACCCTGACCAGCTTTCCGGGGGCGAGCAGCAGCGCGTCTCGATCGCCAGGGCCTTCGTCAACCACCCGCCGCTGCTGCTGGCCGACGAGCCCAGTGGGAACCTCGACCCCGTCACTTCGATCGGGATCATGCAGCTGCTCTACCGGATCAATCGCACCGGCACTACGGTGCTGGTCGTCACCCACGACCGGGAGATGGTCGACAAGATGCGCCGGCGCGTGATCGAGCTCTACGAGGGCCGCGTCGTCCGCGACGAGGTCGGCGGCGGCTACACCGAGGAGTCTACGACCGAGTTCGGGATGCGCATGCGGGCCGAGATGGGGGTCGGCGTAGAGGGTCACACCAACGGCGGGGTCGACGACTTCTAGGCCGATGGGACGCATCGGGTTCTTCATCAAGGAGGGCTTCCGTGCCCTGCGCCGCAATGCCGCGCCCAGCGTCGCCGCCACGGTCACCACCGCGATCACGATCCTGGTGCTCGGCGTGCTGCTGCCGGTCTTCTTCTTCACCCAGCGGACCAGCGAGGGTGTGCGCGAGCAGCTGGCCGTCAAGGTCTTCCTCTACGACGACGCGACCAAGCAGGAGATCGGCGCCCTCCGCCAGCGGATCCGCGGCCTCGAGCACGTGCGCTCGGTCGCGTTCGTCTCCAAGGCCGAGGCGCTCGAGATCCTCAAGGACCGCCTCAAGGACCCCGGCGTTCTGCGCGAGCTGAACACGAATCCGCTGCCGGCGTCGTTCACCGTGAAGCCCGACGACGCCGCGAACCTCACCGCGGTGCGGCGAGAGCTGACGCCACCGGGTCCGGACGGCAGGCCGAAGCCGATCAGCGGCATCGTGCAGAACGTAGTCGACGCCCAGGAGACAGCCAATCCGATCGAGGAAGTCACATCGAAGCTGAAGATCGTGTTGATCCTGCTCACGGTGCTGCTGGTGATCGCCTCGGTGCTGCTGATCGGGAACACGATCAGACTCTCGATCTACGCACGCCGGCGCGAGGTCGAGGTGATGCGGCTGGTCGGGGCGACCCGCTGGTTCGTGCGCTGGCCGTTCATGATCGAGGGCGTTCTGGTCGGCATCATGGGAGGCGCAGTCGCAATACTCCTGCTGTGGCTCGGAAAGCTGATCGTGGTCGACCCGCTGGCCGACTCGTTCACCCTTATCAAGGCACAGACCGATACGGATCTCGCCTTCCCGGTGCTGGTCGCGGTGCTCGCGGCGAGCTCGACGCTGGTCTCGGCGATCGGCAGCGGTTTCACGCTGCGGCGCTTCCTGAGGGTCTGAGTCGCCGGTGAGCTCGCGGTTCGCGGCCTCGGCGGCCGCGCTCGCGGCCGCGCTCTGCGCGGGCCTCTGGTTCGGCGGTCACCCCTCCGACCTTCCCGGCCCGGTGCGGGATGCGTTCGTCGACGAACACGTCGCCGCGTTCAGCGAGGCACGGGAGATGATCGAAGACAACTACTTTCGCGAGGTCGCGCCAGACAAGCTCGAGGACAGCTCGATCGGGGGCATGGTCGAGTTTCTGCGGCGCCGCTTCGACGACCGCTTCTCCCACTACTTCGACCCGAAGGAGCTCGATCTCTTCGAGGAGGCGACGGCGGGCCGGTTCTCGGGGGTCGGACTCTCCGTCAGCGAGGTCAAGCGGGGGCTGCGGGTGGCGCGCGTCTTTGGGCGCTCTCCGGCCGCGCGAGCCGGGATCGAGGTCGGGGACGTGATCGTCTCCGTCAACGGGGGCTCGATCGCCGGACTGGATTCCGATCTCGCCACGGCTCGCATCAAGGGCCCGCCGGGGACCGACGTCACGCTGGGGGTATTGCGTCCCTCGACCGGAGTCGAGCGGCGCCTGGAGATCGAGCGGGCGCAGATCAGCGTTCCTGTCGTGCTGGGCAGGGTGGTGCGGGCCCACGGGCAACGGATCGGTTACGTCGAGTTCACGAGCTTCACCACCGGCGCCCATGGCGAGCTGCGTGACGCGATCGAGCGAGTCGAGGCCCGTGGCGCCCGGGGCATCGTCCTCGACCTGCGCGGCAACGGCGGCGGCCTGCTGCGCGAGGCGGTGCTCTGCGCGAGCATCTTCCTGCCGGACGGGGAGGTGGTCGTCTCGACCGATGCTCGCACCCGGGGACGCGAGGTCTACCGCGCGCTCGGCAATCCCCTGCCGCCACGCCCGCTGGTCGTGCTCATCAACCGCGACACGGCCTCGGCGGCCGAGATCCTGGCCGCGGCGCTCCGCGATCAGGGTCTCGCCACCCTGGTCGGCACTCGCTCTTTCGGCAAGGGGGTGTTCCAGCAGGTGATCGAGCTACCCAACGGCGGCGCACTCGACCTCACGATCGGCGAGTACTTCACCGCCGAAGGGACTTCCCTCGCCGGGGAGGGGATCAAGCCCGACGTGCGAGCCGAGGACCGCGCTCCTACGCGCGTCGACGAGGGCCTGGCGGCGGCCGAACGGGTGCTTGCGCGAGAGCTCCGGGACGGCGCTTGAGCCGCGGCGGCGGGCCGCGGCAGCGCTGCGTGGCAGTGGTCTCCCGGCGGGGACGCTTCCTGATCGCCGAGCCCCTGTTCGAGCCCGGGCCGCACATCGCGCTGGACAGAAAGCACGGGGCGCCGCCCGGCCGGATGTGCCTGATCGAGCTGGGCCCCGGTCGCGCCCGGGTGGTGCGCGAGCTCGGCTCGCCCGAGGTGCCTCGCAACGTCGTAGAGGCGCTGCTCTGGGAGCGGGCCGGGGGGCGGGGGTTCCGGCGGGCGCTGGAGGACGAGGCGGCGGTTGCGGCCGAGCTGGCGGAGACCGACGCTGGAGAGCGGCGCGATCTCACCGGGCTCGCGACCTTCACGGTCGACCCGGCGAGCGCCCGCGACTTCGACGACGCGGTATCGGCGCGACGCGAGGGCGACGGCGTGCGTCTCTGGATCCACATCGCCGACGTCGCGGCGCACGTCGCACCCGGCTCGGCCCTCGACCGCGCCGCGGCCGAACGAGCCAACAGCACATACGTGCCCGGAACCGTGGAGCCGATGCTGCCGCACGCCCTGAGCGACGTCGCGTGCAGCCTGGCGCC
>JAPSGP010000549.1 GCA_031177445.1 Acidimicrobiia bacterium | reverse complement strand
CAACGAGTTCGTGCTGGCCCGCGTGCTGGCGGGCCACAAGGTCCGGCTCTACGGCGACGACGACTTCGCTGCCCATCCGAAGCTCCCCAAGGGCTACGTCGGACCCCACTTCGCCGACGCGAAGGTCGTGCTCGCCGATTCGTCGGTGCGCGCGCCGCACGGCTGGGTGACGGGAGCCAACAAGGTCGACTACCACGTTCGCAACCTCGCGCTCGGTCGCGATTTCGAGCCGACGCACTGGGACGAGATCGTGGTCGTCGAACAGGGCGACCCGTGCCCGCGGTGTGGGTCGCCGCTGCGCATCGATCGGGGGATCGAGGTCGGCCACGTGTTCCACCTCGGGACCAAGTACTCCGAGGCGCTCGGCGCGCGCTACCTCGACGAAGCAGGTGAGCAACACCTCATGGTCATGGGCTGCTACGGCCTCGGGATCACGCGCGTAGTCGCGGCGGTCGCCGAGGAGCATCACGACGAGCACGGCTTGAAGTGGCCGGCCGTGCTCGCGCCGTACGACGTGCACCTTGTCGTGCTGCCGGGGAAGGGTGACGTCGCCGCCGACGTCCGCGCCGCGGGCGACCACCTCTACGACGAGCTCGTCGCGGCCGGCATCGACGTGCTCTACGACGATCGCGACGTGAGCCCGGGCGTGAAGTTCGCCGACGCCGATCTTGTCGGCGTGCCGGTCCGGCTCACGCTCGGCGCCAAGGGGCTCGGCCGCGGCGTCGTCGAGCGGCGGATCCGCGCGACCGGCGACGACGACGAACTCCCGCTCGCCGACGTTGCCACCACGCTCGCTGCCGAAGGAATGCGCCCGTGAAGCTGCCCGTCCTGCCACCGGTGTCGCCCATGCTCGCCAAGCTCGAGCGCGACCTGCCGACCGGCGACCTCTTGTACGAGCCCAAGTGGGACGGGTTCCGTTGCATCGTGTTCCGCGACGGCGACGAGATCGAGCTCGGAAGCCGCAACGAGCGGCCGTTCAACCGCTACTTCCCCGAGCTCGTCGAAGCGCTGCGCGCGGCGCTGCCTCCGCGGGTGGCGCTCGACGGCGAGATCGTGATCGCGACCGAGCGCGGGCTCGACTTCGACCTGCTCCAGATGCGCATCCACCCGGCCGCGAGCCGGGTGGCCAAGCTCGCACAGGAGATGCCGTCGAGCTTCGTCGCCTTCGACCTGCTCGCCGAGGGCGACGACGACCTGCGCGAGCGGCCACTGCGCGAGCGCCGGCAGCGGCTCGAGAAGGCGCTGCGCAAGGTCGAGCAACCGATCCACCTCACGCCGGCGACGACCGACCCCGATACCGCCCAGCGATGGTTCGAGGAGTTCGAGGGCGCCGGTCTCGACGGCGTCATCGCCAAGCCGCTCGCCGGGACGTACCGGGAGAACGAGCGGCTGTGGCAGAAGGTGAAGCACCTCCGCACTGCCGACTGCGTCGTCGCCGGGTTCCGGGTCCACAAGGACGGCGACGGCGTGGGCTCCCTTCTGCTCGGCCTGTACGACGACGACGGGACGCTCCACCACGTCGGCGTGGCCAGCAGCTTCGCGGCGCCGATGCGCAAGCAGCTGGCCAAGGAGCTCCAGCCGTACCGCAAGAACGCGCTTGAGGGACATCCGTGGCGGGAGTGGGCCGACGCCCAGGCGCAGGCCGAGGGAGGCCGCATGCCGGGCGCACCGAGCCGCTGGAACGCCAAGAAGGACATGCGTTGGGAGCCCCTGCGCATCGAGCTCGTCGCCGAGGTCGCCTACGAGCACCTCCAGGGCGACCGCTTCCGCCACAACGCCCGGTTCCAGCGCTGGCGCCCGGACCGGGACCCGCCCTCGTGCACGTACGAGCAGCTCGAGACGCCGGTGCCGGCGGAGCTGGCCGAAGTGTTCGGCGTCGGCTGACCGCCGAGGATCCCCGACGCGGCGGGGAAAAAGAGGTGGCGATCCGGTATACTTTCGGGGTTCGATCGTAAGAAAGAACCACCCACCGGTCAGGGGCCTGGAGACGTGGGCGCAAGCCCACGTTTTTTCTTGACCGGGGGCGCAG
>JAPSGP010000257.1 GCA_031177445.1 Acidimicrobiia bacterium | reverse complement strand
GGCTGCTCGACACGATCGACGCGTGGGCAGCGGCCAACGGTTTGGACGGTGAGGTGCCGCCTCCGTACCGGTTCGACCCGACCGTCGTTCCCGAGTCGCCGCCACTGGAGCTGGATCTTGCCCGCGGCGAGGTTCGAACCATCATCTGGGCGACCGGGTTTCGGCCCGACTACTCCTGGCTCGACGTGCCCGTCCTCGACCGCAAGGGCCACGTCCGTCACGACGGCGGTGTCGTGGAGTCGCCCGGCATGTATGTGATCGGGACGCCCTTCCTGCGCCGGCGCAAGTCCAGCTTCATGGACGGTGCCGGCGACGACGCCCAGGAACTCACGGTCGAACTGGCCTCCCACCTCGATCGCGAGGCCGGGCCGCGCCAGCATTGGGCCCCGCGCCGTCGAAGGGGGGCACAGGGTGCCGAGACCCAGACGCGACTATGACGTCGTCGTGGTCGGGGCCCGCTGCGCCGGGGCGGCGACCGCGATGCTGCTGGCACGAGGGGGGTGCAGCGTCCTGCTCGTCGACCGCGCGCGAGTGGGCAGCGACACGCTCTCCACGCATGCCCTCATGCGCGGCGGCGTCCTCCAGCTCCACCGTTGGGGCCTGCTCGAGCGGATTGCGGCCGCGGGCACACCGCCCGTCCGCACCGTGGTCTTCGACTATCCCGACGAACGCATCCCGATATCGATCAAGCCCTCGCGCTGCGTCGACGCGTTGTACGCGCCACGCCGCACCGTGCTCGACCGCATCGTCGTGGAGGGCGCCCGCGAGGCCGGTGCCGAGGTCCGCTTCGGAGTGACCGTCACCGACATCCTCCGCGACGGGCCGGTCGTGACCGGCATACGCGCACGCAACGACCTGTCGACGTTCCGTACGAGCGCCGATCTCGTCGTGGGGGCGGACGGCCTCCGGTCCACCATGGCGCGCCTTGTCGACGCAGCGACGACAAGAGCCGGCTCGAGTACCAACGCGTTCATCTACGGCTACTGGGAGGGCGTCGAGACTGCGGGCTACGAATGGTTCTACCGACCCGGCTTCGCGTCCGGCATGATCTCGACCAATCACGGTCACACGCTCACGTTCGTCGCGATGTCGCCCGAGCAGTTCTCGGCGACGGCAGCGGGTGGCCTCGAGGGGGCGTTTCGAGCATCGCTTGCCGAGCACGCCCCGGAGCTCCTCGATCGGATCGACGGTGGGGCCCGGGTCGAGCGTCTCCGGGGGTTCGCCGGCTCAGCCGGCTTCATGCGCCGTCCCTGGGGCCCGGGGTGGGCGCTCGTGGGGGACGCGGCCTACTACAAGGATCCGATCACCGTGCACGGCATCACCGACGCCCTCCGCGACGCCGAGCTCCTCGCCCGCGCCGTTCTCGACGGCTCCGATCCCTCCAACCTCGCCGCCTACGAGTCCGAGCGTGATCGCGTCTCTCGTGCGCTCTTCGACGTCACCGAGAGGATCGCATCGAGGAAGTGGACGATGCCCGAGGTCAAGGCACTGCTGCGCGAGATGAACGAGTCCATGGCCGACGAGGTCGCGCTCCTGCGGAGCCTCGAGCCCGTGCTCGAGCCGCTCGCGTAGGGGTGGTGCGCGATCGTCAGCCGCGGCCAGCCGTCCAAGTACTTAGGGAGAATGCGAAGGAGTGAGCATGGCTCCGAAAGTCGGTGACACCGCACGTCGCAGCCGAACGGTGCGGGCCGAGGACATCGAGCTCTTCACCCAGCTGACTGGGGACCGGAATCCTCTCCACTACGACGATGATGCGGCTCGGCGCAGCCGGTTCGGGCGCATCATCGTGCAGGGCGGCGTGACCTCGGGACTGCTGAACGCAGTCGTCGCCGAAGACCTCCCGGGGCCGGGGAGCGTCTTCCTGCATGTCGATTGGAACTTTCGAGCACCGGTCGGACCGGGCGACCGGATCACGGCCGAGGTCGAGGTGCTCGAGGTGCGAGACGACAAGCCGATCTTCCGCCTGCGAACAACCGTGGCGAACCAGGACGACACGGTGGTGCTCGACGGCACAGCACTCGTCTGGCAAGAGCCCGTCTGAGGTGTGTTCCGTCCGATGTTTGGGGGCGGCCTCTACTGGTTCGCGCCTGGCGTGGTGTTCGCTTTCGTGGCCGCGCTCGCCGACGCATGGGTGCTGCTCATCGAGATCCAGCGTTGAGCAGCACGCACCGGACGCGCCCGTGCTCCTGTGACCGGAAAGTCGAGTAACTTGAGGGCTGTCGACGGCACGTCACTCGGGCTGGTCGCGGCATGAATGAGGACGTGATCCTTTGGCTACTGGCACTGTGAAGTTCTTCAATGCAGAGAAGGGCTTCGGATTCATCTCCCGCGAGAACGGCGACGACGTGTTCGTCCACTTCTCCGCCATCCAAGGCACCGGGTACAAGACCCTCACCGACGGTCAGCGGGTGGAGTTCGACGTCGGCCCCGGCCGCAAGGGCGAGGAAGCGCAGAACGTTCGGCCCATCTAGGCCTGCTCCCGCCGCTCACCATGACGATGCACGCCACGGCGTCCTCGCGCGCGCAGGGCGACGACCAGGACCTCGTCCGGCTCTACCTGAGCGACATCGGTCGTCACGCGCTGCTCACGAAGGCCGACGAGCAGCGCCTCGCCCAACGCATCGAGGCGGGCGCGTCGGCCCGACAGGAGCTCGCCGCCAAGCCCGCCCCTGACGCCGCCACCCGCCGGCGACTTCGGCGCGTGGTCCGGGAGGCGGACGACGCCCAGCAGACGTTCGTGCAGGCGAACCTCCGCCTCGTGGTGTCGATCGCCAAGCGGTACCAAGCCTCAGGGCTCCCGCTGCTGGACCTCATCCAGGAAGGCAACCTCGGGCTGATCCACGCGGTCACGAAGTTCGACTGGCGCAAAGGATTCAAGTTCTCGACCTACGCCACGTGGTGGATCCGTCAGGCGATCTCGAGAGGGATCGCCAACACGGCGAGCACCATCCGCCTACCCGTGCACGCACGCGATCGACTCACGCGGCTGCGCACCGCGCAGATGGTCCTCGAGGCGCAGCTGATGCGGAAGCCGACCCGGGCGGAGCTGGCAGCGGAGCTCGACCTTCCGGTCGACGTGGTCGCGGAGATCCTCGACCGCCCCGGCGATCCGCGTTCGCTGTCCGAGTCGATGGGCGAGGACGGCACGACCGAGCTCGCCGACCTGGTTGCCGACCGCTCGGCCACGTCGCCGGTCGAGGCGGCTGCGATCGCGTTGTTGCCGCGCGAAGTCGCCAAGCTGCTGGCACGGCTCGCACCCCGTGAGCGGCAGATCCTCACGCTGCGCTTCGGGCTCGACCGAGGTGAACCTCGTACGCTGGAGGAAGTCGGGCTTCACTTCCAGCTCACGCGTGAGCGCATCCGCCAGATCGAAGCGCGGGCGATGTCGAAGTTGCGGCACCCGGTCTTCGACACGCACGCCCACGAGCTGCTCGCCTGAGGCGAGCGTAAGCGAGCCGACTCAGGACGGCGGCGGCGGCTTCGCCGACCGCCGCCGTGCGGACTAGGCCGCCACCCGTCGCCGGGCGAGCACTGCCGGCTGCGGCCAGCGGACGTCGTGGGCCCAACCGAGTCGTTCCCAGATGCGGATGCACGCGGCCGTGACATCGAGCTGACCGCGGTCGACTCCGTGGCGAGCGAGCGTGGGGAAGGCGTGGTGCGCGTTGTGCCACGCCTCGCCGAGCGAGACGAGCGCCAACGGGGCGAAGTTCTTGGATTCGCGGTTGCGGTGAAGTTCCGGCGGCAGTCGATCGACCTGCTCCGCCAAACCCACCGGATCGCTTTTGACGGACGCATCACCACAGCAAGCGGAATTGATCACCGCGGAACCGCAGGGCGTCACCTACGAGGACGCGTCCGCCGTCGGTGGGCTCGCTGCGGTCCCCGACGCGGTGTCGGGCGCCTCGGTGCTGTACCTGTTCGGTGGCGGCTACGTCCTGGGCTCGCCCGCGTCGCGCCGCAAGACCGCCGGGCACATCGCCACTGCGTCGGGCGCTCGGGTCGTCGTGCCCGCGTACCGAGTGGCTCCGGAGCATCCGTACCCGGCAGCGCTCGACGACGTGGTTGCGGCGTACCGCGTCCTGCGCGCCGACAGCGCCGACGCCCGGCGCATCGTCGTCATGGGCGACTCCTCGGGTGGCGGGTTGGCGATGGCGATGCTGCTCGTCCTGCGCGACGCCGGCGACGCGCTCCCTGCCGGGGTCGTGACGCTGTCGGCATGGGCCGATCTTCGCTGCGCCGGGTCCACGATGGACTCGAGCGCGGGTGCCGACATCATGTGCAGCCGTGAAGGACTGACCGAGATGGCGGGCTGGTACCTGCACGGCGCCAGCGCCACCGACCCCCTCGTCTCGCCGGTCTACGCCGACCTCGCCGGCCTGCCGCCGCTGCTCGCGCTCGTCGGTGGCGACGAGGTGCTCCTGGACGACTCGATCCGGCTCGTGCGCGGCGTCGGCGAGGGTGGCGCCGACGCCACGCTCTTCGTCGGCGGAGGCATGCAACACGTCTGGCCGACGTGGGCCGGCGCATTGCCAGAGGCCGACGCCGCGATGGAGCTCATCGGCGACTGGATCCGTGCCCGCACGCGCTGATACGCGCCCCCAACCGTGGAGCACCTGCCCCGCTACTTTGGCCCAACGTCGAGCGACATCTGAAGCGAATCTCTTCGAGGACGTGAGGAGCGGTGGTGTCGGAGGAACTCCTGCAGCAGCTCCGCACACTGGCGCCGTGGCACATGAACGTCGCGCTCACTCCGGACATCCGCACGGGCGACGGGAATCGTGTCACGCGCGAGCCCGGCGAACACTCGATGTCGTTGATCAATCCGAAGGAGCTTCGACCACTGCTGCAGCGCCTCTACCCGACCGGTCTCGGGGGCCAAGCGCTCCTCGACTGTGCCTGCAACGCCGGCGGCTACAGCCTCTTGGCGAGCGATCTCGGCGCCGACTACTGCCTCGGCTTCGACGTGCGCGAGCACTGGATCGGACAGGCCCGCTTCCTCGAGCGGTACCTGGGGAAGACCGACGACCAAGTCAGGTTCGAAGTCTGCGACCTGCTCGAGATCGACGATCGCCTCGGAC
>JAPSGP010000056.1 GCA_031177445.1 Acidimicrobiia bacterium | reverse complement strand
ACCCGCAGCTCCTGCTGCTCGACGAGCCCCATGCCGGGCTCGACGCCGAGGGCCGAGCCGTGCTCGAAGAAGTCATTCGAAGCGCGCCGTCGGAGGGGCGGACGGTGCTGCTGGCGTCGCACGAGCTAGACCGCAGCCGCGCCCTCGCCGACCGCGAGGCGGTGCTCGCCGGCGGCCTGGTCGTCCGAGGCGGGCTACTCCCGGTTCCCGCTGAACCTTTGGGCGTCGCTGAACCGCGTACAGCGCGGCTCAGCGACGCCAAAACCGAAGAAGTAGATGAGAGAGAAGAAGAGGTGCAGGCCCGATGAGCCTGTGGCGCGAGGCGTGGCTCGTCGCCGGCAAGGACCTGCGCATCGAGGCGCGCTCGCGGGTGATCCTGTACCAGGTCCTGCCGTTCGGGGTCGTCGTGCTCCTGCTGTTCGCGTTCGCCCTCGATCCCAGCCGCGGGCTGCTGCCCCGGGTCGCGCCCGGGCTGTTCTGGGTCGCGGTCCTGCTGGCGACGCTGCTGGCCGTGTCCCGCGCGTTCGCGATCGAAGCCCAGAACGCCGCCCGCGACGGGCTCCGGCTCTCGGGGCTCGACGGCGGCGCGGTGTTCCTCGGAAAGGCGATCGCAATCACGATCGAGCTCGTCGTGCTCGAGGTCGTGCTCGGCGCGGGCGTCTTCTTGCTCTACGACGTCGAAGTCGGTTCGGTCGGGCTCCTGGTCCTGTCCGCGCTGGCCGCGACCGCCGGCGTGGCGGCCACCGGTACGCTCTACGGCGTTCTCGCCGCCGGCCTGCGCGTGCGCGAGACGCTCGTACCGGCGCTGCTCCTGCCGGTGGTGGCGCCGGTCATGCTCGGTGCGACCCGGGCGTGGGAGGCGGGCCTCGGCGGGACCCCGTCCGACGGGTGGCCCTGGTTCGGGCTGCTCGCCCTGTTCGCAGTGCTCTACACATCGATCGGAATGCTGGCCTTCGGCCCGCTCCTGGAGGAGGCATGAGGCGAGCGACCGCGGCGCAGGCGGTCTGTGCCGCGAGGCGGGACGCGGAGGCGGCGGCTTTGCCGACCGCCGGAGCAGGATCGGGAGCATGCGCCGCAGCGAGCCGGGGCCCGAGCGGCCCGGCGCGAAGTGCCGGGAGCGGGAAGGCATGAACCGTCCGGAGCTCCTCAGCCGGCGGTTCGCCGCGATGATCGGATGGCTGGCGTTCGCCTCGCTGGCGACGCTGGCGATCCTGGGCCTGTGGGTGGCGCCCCCCGACGCGGTCCAGGGCGACGCCCAGCGGCTCATGTACGTGCACGTGCCCGCGGCCTGGCTCGCCTACCTCGCCTTCGGGGTGACGGCGCTCGCATCGGCGCTCTACCTGTGGCCGCGCACGCGGTCGACGGTGTGGGACCGGGTTGCCGGCGCCTCGGCCGAGCTCGGCGTCGTGTTCACGGGGCTGACGCTGGTGCTCGGTTCGCTGTGGGGCCGCCCGGTGTGGGGCACGTGGTGGGAATGGGAGGCGCGGCTGGTGTCGACCGCCGTCCTCTTCTTCCTCTACGTCGGCTACCTCGCGTTGCGCCGTATCCCGGGGCCGGCCCGCGCGAAGCGGTGCGCCATCGCCGCCCTCGTCGCGTTCGTCGACGTGCCGATCGTCCACTTCTCGGTCGAGTGGTGGCGCACGCTGCACCAGGAGGCGACGGTCTTCAACCCCGATCTGGACCCGGAGATCCACGGCACCATGGCGTTCACGCTCTTCTTCGGCGTGTTCGCGTTCACCCTCGTCTATGTGTACCTGCTGAACCGGCGCTACATGCTCGAGGCCATGGACGAAGGCCGCGAGGAGCGCGAGCTCGAGCAGGCGATCGCAGAGCGCACCCGGGCGGCCGAGCTCGTCGACGTCGCGGCGACGGCGGCTTCGCCGACCGTCGGCGCAGGAGCCCGAGCTCGCGAGGGCGACCCAGGTATGCGGAGCGCACGATGACCGACGCCGGGTTCGTCATCGCGGGCTGGGCGCTCACCGGCGGCGCGCTCGGCGCCTACACGATCCACCTCGCCGTTCGACTCCGGCGCGCCCGCCGCAGCCTGCCTGAGTCCGGCGCAGCGCCCTCACGGTGAACCCGCGTGCCAAGCGGCGCGCCATTGTGGCTGCGAGCGTCTGCGCGATGGCGTTGATCGCGATCATCGTGCTCGTAGTGGTGCTGTCGAAGAACGTCGTCTACTTCCGGACGGTGTCCGAGGCCGTGGCCGAGCGACCGAGCGACGGCGATCGTCGTATCCGGCTCGCGGGCGAGGTCGTGCCGGGGTCGGTGACCGAGACCCGCAACGGCGTGCGCTTCGACGTCACCGACGGGAAGAAGACCGTCGAGGTCGTGCATCGGGGCGACCCGCCGAACCTGTTCAAGGCCGGCGCACCGGTCGTGTGCGAGGGGCGTTGGGACCGGGGCGCGCGCTTCGACTCTGATCGCATCCTCATCAAGCACGGCTCTGAGTACGAGCCGCCGGACGTGGACTCGGAGAGGGCGTCGGCCGGCAGGGTGGCAGCGTGAAGGCCTCGCTGGGCGTGCTCGCCCTGGCCCTGGGCACGAGCGCCACCGTCCTCGGCGTCGGCACGCTCGCGCTCGGGCTGTACCGGCGCGACGAGCGGTTGCTGCGCGCGGGGCGGCGCTACGTGTTCCTGGTCCTCGCCGCCGCGGTGCTCGCCGTAGGAGTGATGGAGTGGGCGCTGCTCTCCCACGACTTCTCGATCGAGTACGTCGCCGAGAACAACGCCCGCGCCACGCCGTTGCTGTTCACGATCACCGGCCTGTGGGCCGCGCTCGAAGGCTCGATCCTGCTCTGGGGCCTGATCCTCGGCGGCTACCTCGCGGTGATGGCGTACAAGTTCCGCGACCGCGCCACCGACCCGCTGGTGGCGTGGGCGACGCTCACCGGCCTGGTGGTCGCGCTGTTCTTCTTCGGGCTGATGCTGGGGCCGGCCAACCCGTTCAAGACGCTCGGCACTGCACCACTCGACGGGCGCGGCCCCAACCCGCTCCTGCAGAACCACCCGCTGATGGCGTTCCACCCGCCGATGCTCTACCTCGGCTACGTGGGATTCACCGTGCCGTTCTCGTTCGCGATCGCGTCGCTCGTCACCGGGCGCTTCGGCGAAGGCTGGCTCGCCGACACCCGCCGCGCCACCCTCGTCGCCTGGGGCTTCCTCACCACCGGGATCATCCTCGGCGCGTGGTGGAGCTACGAGGTCCTGGGCTGGGGCGGGTACTGGGCGTGGGACCCGGTCGAGAACGCCTCGCTGCTGCCGTGGCTGACCGCGACCGCGTTCATCCATTCGGTGATCGTGCAAGAGCGCCGCGGAATGTTGCGGGTGTGGAACCTGTCGCTCGTGATCGCGACCTTCTGTCTCACCATCCTCGGTACGTTCCTAACCCGCTCGGGCGTGCTCAACTCCGTCCACTCCTTCACCGAGTCGACGATCGGCCCCGTCCTGCTCGGGTTCCTCGGGTTCGTCGCCGCGGTCGGCATCGGATTGATCGCGTGGCGCGGGGACCGCTTGCGCGCGCCGGGCCGCATCGACTCGCCGGTGTCACGGGAGTCGGCGTTCCTCGCCAACAACCTGTTGTTCGCCGGGCTCGCGTTCGTCGTGTTGCTCGGCACCGTGTACCCGTTGCTGGCGGAAGCGATCCAGGGGCGCGAGCTCTCGGTGGGGGAGCCCTACTTCGACCGCATGACCACGCCTATAGGCATCGCGCTGCTGTTCTTGATGGCGGCGGCTCCGGCCCTGCCCTGGCGGGCGACCAGTGGCGAAGTGCTGCGGCGCCGGCTGCTGGTGCCGGCGTGGGCGGGCGCGCTGGCGATGCTCGTCGCGGTCGCGCTCGGCGCGCGCGAGCTCGCGCAGGTCCTGACGTTCGGGCTCGCCGCGTTCGCCGTCGGCGGGATCGTGCGCCAGTTCTGGCTCGGCCAGCGGTCGCTCGGGCTCGTGCGCGCCGTCCGTGGGAACCCGCGCCTCTACGGCGGGCTCGTCGTGCACGTGGGCGTGGTGCTCGTGGCGCTGGCGATCGCGTCGTCTTCGGTGTACACGACCCGCCGCGAGGTGCGATTGACGCGCGGCCAGTCGGCCGAGGTCCGAGGCTACGAGGTCACCTATCTCGGATCGAGGACCGAGCGCGGCGACCAGAAGACCACGGTGTCGGCTCGGATACGCGTCGAGCGGGGCGGCGACGACCTGGGCACCTACGCGCCGGCGATCTCCACGTTCCCTGGTACGCCCCAGGGCATCGGTACGCCGTCGGTGCGGACGGGCCTGCGCGAGGACGTCTACCTCACGCTCATCTCGTCGCCGAACCGGCAGGGCCGGGTGACGATCGGCGTCGCCGTCAACCCGATGATCCTGTGGCTCTGGGTCGGTGGTGGCGTGATGGCCATCGGAACGCTGCTCGCGCTGACACCGGGATCGAGGCGACCGCGGATCGCTCGACCCGCGCCGGCCGCCGTCGAGGAGCCCGTCGAGCCCGTGGGGGCGCCGGTATGAGGCACCGGGTGCGGTGGATCGCGCTGTCGGCCGCTGTGATCGTGGCGGCGCTGGCGGTCGTGCTCGCGTTGCAGGTCGGCGACGATCCGCGTGCCGACGCCAGCCGGAGCCAGCTCACCGGCACGATCGCGCCGTCGTTCGACCTGCCGACGCTCGACGGGACGAGTGTTCGATCGGCGGATCTCCGCGGCAAGGTCGTCCTCGTGAACTTCTGGAATTCGTGGTGCGCACCGTGCCAGGAAGAGCACCCGGCACTGGTCGAGTTCTTCGAGCGCCACGCGGACGAGCCCGGGTTCGCCATGGTCGGCATCGTTCGCCACGACACGAGGGAAGCCATCCGGTCCTTCGTGGACGAGGAAGGGGTCCCCTACACCGTGGCGTTCGATCCCGGATCCCGCGCCGCATTCGACTACGGGACCCGCGGTCAGCCGGAGACCTATGCCCTCGCGCCCGACGGTGTGATCGAAGCGTCGAAGATCGGTCCGTCTTCGCTCGGCCAGCTCGAGCAGATGTACCGCGTCGCCAAGGGATCAGCATGAGCGCGCGGGCGTGGGCATGTGCCGGGCTCGTGGTCGTCGTGGCGATCGTGCTGACCATCGTGCTCTGGCCCCGCAGCGCGACGCCCTCGACCTCCGCTCGCGTCGAGTCGATCGCGTCCGAGCTGCGCTGTCCCGATTGCGAGAGCCAGTCGATCGCGCAGAGCTCCACCCCGACGGCTCGCGCCGCCCGAGCCGACATCCGCCGGAGGATCGAGGCGGGGCAGAGCGACGCCGACATCCGGCAGGCGTACATCGACAAGTTCGGCGAGTCGATCCTGTGGAAGCCCGAGAGCGGTGGGATCGGCATCCTCGTCTGGGGACTGCCCGTCGCCGCGCTGATCCTCGGCGGCGCCGGCCTCGCGTTCGCGCTGGCGCGCTGGCGACGGGAGCCGCGCCTGCACGCCACCGACGCCGACGAGCGGCTGGTCGAGCAGCAGAGGGCGGCGGAGTGAGCATGACCAAGGACCCGGAGCACGAGAAGCTCGATCGTGAGGAGCTCGAGCGCGAGCGAGACTTCCTCCTCCAGTCGCTCGACGACCTCGAGGCCGAGCGCGCCGCAGGGAGCATCGACGACGAGTCGTACGCAGCGCTGCACGACGACTACACCGCCCGCGCCGCCGCGACCCTCCGTGCGCTTCGGGACGGGGTCGACGCCCGCCCGGCCCGCCCGCCGGCGTCGTGGCCGCGCCGAGGCGTCGTGATCGGGGGGCTGATCGCGTTTGCCGTGATCGCCGCGATCGCGCTGGCGGCCGCGTTGGGTGCACGCCTCCCAGGACAGACGTCCTCTGGCAACACCGAGGTGACGGCAAGCGATCGGCGGGAGCGCCTCGAGGCCGCGGTCAAGGGGAACCCCGGCGACGTCGAGGCCCACCTCGCGCTGGCGCGGTTCCTCGAGCGCGATGGCGACACGTTCAACGCGCTTCGCGCCTACGACGACGCACTCGCGGTCGCGCCCGACAACGCCGACGCGCTCGCGAACGCCGCGAGGCTGCGATACATCGTCGCCGGTCAGTTACCGAGCGACGAGGCGCGGACCCGGTATGTCGAGGAGGCGCGCGACCTGCTCGACCGCGCCGTCTCCGCCGACCCCGACTATGCGAACGCGCACTACTACCGCGCCGTCCTGCTGCTCGATCCCTACGGGGAGACCGATGCCGCCATCGCCGAGTTCCAGCGGTATCTCGTGCTCGAACCCGCCGGCCTGTTCGCCGAGCAGGCGCGCCAAGCGCTCGCCGACGTGGGAGCGGACGCGCCGGGCTCGGATACCGTCCCGCCGTCGACGTAGAAGGAGTCGGAAATGCCGCAACCTCCCGCACGCGAGATCGACGAGAACACGATGTACCGCACGACGATCAGCACCGAGCGCGGCGACATCGTCATGGACCTCGATCCGGGGCTGGCCCCGAACACGGTCAACAACTTCGTCGCCCTCGCCCGTCAGGGGTACTACGACGGCCTCACGTTCCATCGAGTGGAGCCCAACTTCGTGATCCAGGGCGGGTGCCCCGAAGGTTCGGGTCGGGGCGGCCCCGGCTACCGCTTCGCCGACGAGCCGGTACAGGGGGAGTACACGCTCGGTGCGGTCGCCATGGCCAACGCGGGGCCCGACTCCAACGGCTCGCAGTTCTTCGTGTGCATCGACGACTGCACGCGCAAGCTGGCGAAGAGCTACAACCTGTTCGGCTACGTCGTGGACGGCATCGAGGTCACCCAGTCGATCCGGAAGGGTGACGTCATGCGCACGGTCACGATCGAGGAGCGCGCCAAAGCGTGACCGCGCCGGAGCGACAGACACGCGACCTCGGCCTGTTCGGTCCCGACAGTGTCGCGTGGCGTCTGCACGCCGATCCGGTCATGATCATCGCCGCCATCAGGGCACTGCTGGTGCAAGCGCTCGAGCCGCGAGCGATGGCCGGCGTCGACCAGCACAGCAACTACCGGGACAACCCGTGGGCCCGGCTCGGGCGGACGGTGGAGTTCATCCTCGCGACCACCTACGGCGACACTGCCGTGGCGGAAGCGGCGTGCAAGCACGTCCGCAAGATCCACGATCGTGTGCACGGCATCGAACCGATGACCGGTCGTGCGTACTCGGCGCACGATCCGGATCTGTTGCTCTGGATCCATGCTGTCGAGGTGCATTCGGCGGTGATTGCATACCGGAGCTACGCCCACCGCGTCTCCGACGACGATGCCGACCGCTACGTCGAGGAGATGGCGGTGGTCGCCGAGCTGCTCGGGCTCCCCGTGGGCATGGCGCCCCACACGATGGTGGAATTGCGCGAGTACCTGCACGGCGTCGACGGTCTGCAGCTCACGCCGGCCGCGCGCGAGGGCATGCACACGATTCTGATCCCGCCGATGCCGCTGGCCATGCGGCCGATCTCACTCGTGCCGATCACCGCCGCGATCGCGATCCTCCCACGCGTGGCGCGGCGTCTCTACCGGTTGCCGTGGTTCACCCCGGCGACCCCATCGGTGCGGGTCACCGTCTTCGGTCTCAGCCGGCTCATGAACCTCCTGGTGCGCGAGCACCCGCTCCTCCGCGAGGCGAGAGCGCGCGCTGCCGCGGCGTAAGCCACGACAACGAGCGGGGCCTCTGGGCTGACGTACCCTGGCTTCGGAGCCAACGACCACTGGAGCCCTAGGTGAGCGCCTGCGAACCGTCCTACAAAGAGGCGACGGCGGCTTGGCCGACCGTCGCCGAGGAGAGATAGTGGCAGAGACGACCGGGCCGACGACGCCGATCGCCCTCATCGAAGAGCTCTATGGCCGGTACCCGGAGCGTCTCGACCGCGCTCGGCACCGTCTCGGCCGCCCGCTGACCTACGCCGAGAAGGTTCTGTTCGCCCACGCCGACGACGTCAAGACGATCGGGCTCGAACGGGGCGTCGACTACGCCGACTACCGGCCCGACCGGGTGGCGATGCAGGACGCCACCGCCCAGATGGCGCTGCTGCAGTTCATGACCGCGGGGCTACCGCGTGTCGCCGTGCCCACGACGGTGCACTGCGACCACCTGATCCAGGCGCACGTCGGCGCCGACGCCGACCTCGAGAGCGCGGTCGACACCAACGCCGAGGTGTACGAGTTCCTCCGCTCGGTCTCGGCGAAGTACGGCATCGGGTTCTGGAAGCCCGGCTCGGGGATCATCCACCAGGTCGTGCTCGAGCAGTACGCCTTTCCCGGCGGGATGATGATCGGCACCGACAGCCACACGCCCAACGCGGGCGGGCTCGGCATGGTCGCCATCGGCGTGGGCGGTGCCGACGCCGTCGACGTGATGGCCGGATGGCCGTTCAACACGCGCGTGCCGAAGGTCATCGGCGTCCATCTCACCGGCCGGCTCTCGGGCTGGACCGCGCCCAAGGACGTGATCCTCAAGGTCGCCGGCATCCTCACCGTGAAGGGCGGCACCGGCGCGGTCGTCGAGTACTTCGGGCCGGGCACCGAGTCGATCTCGGCTACCGGCAAAGCCACGATCTGCAACATGGGCGCCGAGATCGGCGCCACCTGTTCCCTGTTCCCCTACGACGACCGCTCCGCCATGTACCTGAAGGCGACCCAGCGCGAGGAGGTCGCCGACCTCGCCAACGAGTACGCGCAGTACCTGCGCGTCGATCCCGAGGTCGAGGACGACCCGGAACGCTTCTACGACCGCGTGGTCGAGATCGACCTCGACGCCCTCGAGCCCCACCTCGTGGGCCCGCACACCCCCGACCTCGACCGGCCGCTGTCGGAGGTGAAGACGGCGGTCCAGCGCGAGGACTACCCGGCCGAGATCTCGTACGCACTGGTGGGCTCGTGCACCAACTCGTCGTACGAGGACATCGGCCGGGCTGCGCACGTCGCCCGCCAAGCGAAGGCGGCGGGGCTCGAGGTGCGCTCGCCGCTTCTGATCACGCCCGGGTCGGAGCAGGTTCGGGCGACGATCGAACGCGACGGCCTCCTCGCCGACCTCGAGTCGATCGGCGCCACCGTGCTCGCCAATGCCTGCGGGCCGTGCATCGGGCAATGGAAGCGCGACGACATCGCGATGGGGGAGCGCAACACCATCGTCACCTCGTTCAATCGCAACTTCCCTCGCCGCAACGACGGCAACGCCGAGACGCTGGCGTTCATCGGCTCGCCCGAGACGGTGGTCGGCATGGCGCTCAGCGGGCGGCTCGACGTCGACTTCGTCCACGACGGGGTGCCCGGCCCCGACGGCGAGTTGGTGCGGCTCGAGGCCCCGGTGGCCGACGAGCTGCCGGCGAACGGCTTCGACCCCGGCGAGTCCGGGTTCCAACCGCCCGCGATCGAGGCGTCGGCGGTCGAGGTCGTGGTGAATCCGGACAGCGATCGCCTCCAGCTGCTCGAGCCCTTCCCGGCGTGGGACGGGCAGGACCTGGTCGGGCTCCGGGTACTCCTGAAGGCGACAGGCAAGTGCACGACCGATCACATCTCGCCTGCAGGTCCGTGGCTGCGGTATCGCGGGCACCTCACGAACATCTCGCAAAACCTGTTCATTGGTGCGCACAACTCCTTCGCACCCGACGACGCCGGGTTGGGCGTCGACGTGCGCGACGGTTCGATCAAGCCGCTCCCGGAGCTCGCCCGGGACTACAAGCAGGCGGGCATCCCGTGGATCACGGTCGGCGACGAGAACTACGGCGAGGGATCCTCGCGTGAGCACGCGGCGATGGAGCCGCGCTACATGGGTGCGCGCGCCTGCATCGTGCGGTCATTCGCTCGTATCCATGAGGCGAACCTGAAGAAGCAGGGCATCCTGCCGCTCACCTTCGTCGACGCCGCCGACTACGACACGATCCGGGTCGACGACACGATCGACATCGTCGGGCTGGGCGAGCTGACACCGGGGCGCTCGGTCCATGTCGTCGTGCACCACGCAGACGGGACCAGCGACGAGTTCGACACCACCCACACGATGTCGGACGAGCACATCGAGTGGTTCCAGGCCGGCTCGGCGCTCAACGTCCTGCGCCGCGCCGACTAGCGCGCCTCCTCAACCGCCGATCGTTCAGGCAAGACGTGACGGAAACGGGCACCTGACGCCTGACCGATGGCGTCAGCGGCGCGTTCGCACTACCTGCAACATCAGCGCGGCGGCGCCGAGCCCGCCGCCGAAGACGGCGGCGATCACGGCGCCCGACGCGATACCCGAGAGTCCGTCGGACTGCGGTGGTGCGCCGGATGCTTCCGTACGAGCCGACACCGGCTCGGCATTCACGGGAACGGCGGATGTCGCTTCCGCACCGCCGTCGCCGACGACGATCGCGCCGCTCATGCCGCCGCCGTCTCGACTGCCGTGCAGCGTGCAGTAGATGCGCACAACGCCAGGCTCGTTCCACTGCACAGTCTTGGTCTGCCCCGGTTCGAGCACGCCGGTGTCGACGGAACTGTCGAGCGCAGTGAGCGAGTGGGGGAGCGAGCCGGAGTTCGTGATCGTGACGTCGGCGCCCCGCTCCACGAAGTGGTTGGTCCCGTCGAAGCAGTTGTCGAGCATCTCGATCGTCGAATCCTCGGCGAACCCGGGACAGAGCGCGCCGTGACCGCCGCCGCCACCACCCGCACCGGCCACCGCGGGCCACAGCACCGCAACCGCGGCGACCGTCGTGAACACCAGGCCGACCACGCGCCTCGTCCAACCCTCACTCATCGGACGTCCTCCTTCGCCGATCACCCACACACTGGAGACGCCCGACTGCGCCCGATGGTTCGCTACGGCATCCCGGGATGTGCAGCGACGAATGCTCGTTGCTCGGACGCGTTCGTAGGCCCGTACGTTCGATTCGGATTCGGCATCTCGAAACGGATCTGTTCGAGCTCCTCGCGCGTGAAAGGACACGGCACGGTGATCGGGTCGACGTCGTGGAGCCGGAGCGCGTTCAACCCGAGCACCTTGCGCTTCACATCGTCGGTGAGCGCCGGATAGCCGTACTGCTCCTGGTACTCCGGGCCGATCTGGAACGCACGAAACGCCTGGATCTGGTCCTGGGGCGCGCCGTAGAAGAGCGAGTCGGTGCCCCACAGGACGTTGTCCTCACCCACGTAGCGCAGCAGCTTGCCGAGCAGGTGCGCCGCCTGATCGGGCGAACCCATCACCGACCACCACGTCGAGCCGAGCTCGGCCCACACGTTCTGGTTGGGCCCGATGCCGGCGCCGGCAATCGAAGCGATGAGGCGGTTCACGCCGGTGTCCGCGTTGGCGGCGTCGTACGGACCTTCGATCAGGTTCGGCTCGTATCCGGAGTGATAGACGACGAACTGGACGTCGGGATGCCTGGTCGCCGCGGGGCCGATGTCGATCGGCGACGCATGTGGGCTCCGCTCCGAGAAGCCTTTGTGCACCGTCACGATCGGAACGTCGAGCGCCCGGGCCTGCTCGATGAACGCGTCACCAACGAGCGCCAGCGACGGGTCCCCGTCGTCGAGTCGCCACGCATTGCCCGAACCGTCCCACAGGTCGGGGAAGTTGGTGAACGTCTTCCAGGCGACGATCGGGTACTGCTCGACTGCCGCCGCCATGGCGTCGAGGTTCGCCCCCAGCTCACCGACGTTCGGGAGCGCTTGGGCCTGGAGGAGCACGCGCTGGTCGTGGCACAGCGCTTCCGCCGTCCGTCGGGTCTCGTCCATGATCTCGGCGGAGAACGGACTGTTCGCAGGCTCGAGCGGCAGTGCCGACAGCACGATCATCGACGTGTCGCTCTTGAGGAAGACCTCCTCCATGAAGTGCTTGATCGAGAAGCACGTGCGTGGGTCGGCCTCGCCGCAATGTTGTTGCGGGAAGCCGTCCCAGAAGTCCTGCACGTAGCGGGTCGACGAGTTCGTCTTCGATGTCCAGGGGCATCTGCTGGAGTACCGAGTGAACCCGGCGACCC
>JAPSGP010000548.1 GCA_031177445.1 Acidimicrobiia bacterium | reverse complement strand
GGTGTCTACCGAGCTCGTGCTCGGCGTGCACGAAGCCGATGAAGTCGCAGGGGATCAACCGGGTCCCCTGATGGATGAGCTGGTAGTAGGCGTGCTGACCATTCGTCCCGGGCTGGCCCCACACGATCGGGCCGGTGTCGTACGTGACCGCGTCGCCGTCGAGCGTGACCGACTTGCCGTCGCTCTCCATGTCGAGCTGCTGGAGGTAGGCGGGGAAGCGTGAGAGGTAGTCGTTGTAGGGGAGGATCGCCTGGGTCTCGGCCCCGAAGAAGTTGATGTACCAGACGCCGATCAGCCCGAGCAGGACGGGCTGGTTGCGCTCGAACGGCGCGGTGCGGAAGTGCTCGTCGATGGCGTGGAAACCCGCGAGCATCTCCCGGAACCGCTCCGGCCCGATGGCGATCATCAGCGAGAGGCCGATGGCGGAGTCGTACGAGTATCGCCCGCCGACCCAGTCCCAGAACCCGAACATGTTGTCGGTGTCGATACCGAACTTGGCGACCTCCTCCGCGTTCGTCGACACCGCCACGAAGTGCTTCGCCACAGCGGCGTCGTCCTCGAGCGCCGCCAGCAGCCAGTCGCGAGCGCTGTGCGCGTTGGTCAACGTCTCGAGCGTGGTGAAGGTCTTCGAGCTGATGATGAACAGCGTCTCCTCGGGGTCGAGATCGAGCAGCGATTCGTAGAGGTCGGTGCCGTCGACGTTCGAGACGAACCTGCAGGTCAGGGAGCGGTCGCTGAACGCCTTCAGCGCCTGGTAGGCCATCGCCGGCCCCAGGTCCGAGCCGCCGATGCCGACGTTGACGATGTTGCGGATTCGCTTGCCCGTGTAGCCGGTGTGGGCCCCGGAGCGCACGGCCTCGGCGAAGCGAGCCATCTTGTCCAGGACCGCGTGGACCTCGGGCACCACGTCGACCCCGTCGACGAGGATGTGCTCGCCTGCGGGTGCCCGCAGCGCCACGTGGAGCACGGCTCGGTTCTCGGTGACGTTGATCTTCTCGCCCGCGAACATGGCATCGATCCGCTCCCGCAGGCCGGCGCGTTCGGCCAGTGCGAGGAGCAGGTCCAGGGTCTCGGCGGTGAGACGGTTCTTCGAGTAGTCGAGAGAGATGCCGTCGACTTCGAGCGTCATCGTGTCCCCGCGCTTCGGGTCGTCGGCGAACAGCTGGCGCAGGTGAAGATCCTTCACCTGGTCGAAGTGCGCGCCGAGTGCCTTCCACTCGGAGCTGTCGCTGATCTGCGACATCCTGACCCTTTCTACCGAGGTCGTGCGATCGTACGCGAGGCTGTGCAATCCTGCAGCCCGAAGGGAGCGGACGTGTCGAGCAGGCGGCGCCCACGAGTAGTGAGATCGTGACCGGCGCGACCGCCGTCGCCGGCACCGCGAGTAGGGGCAAGTACCTGACGCTCGTCGCGATGACGGGCGCGCTGTCGATGATCCTCATCGACGAGACCGTGGTGAGCGTGGCGTTGCCGTCGATCCAGCGCGACCTCGACATGTCCTCGACGTCGCTGCAATGGGTCATGAACGGCTACCTGCTGACCATCGCCGCGTTGGTGGCGGTCGCCGGCCGGGTCAGCGACAACGTGGGGCGAGTGCGCACGTTCCTCGCCGGTGTGATCGTCTTCGTCGGGTGCTCGGTGTTCGCGGGATTGAGCACGCACGCCTGGCACCTCATCACTGCCCGGACCATCCAGGGGGTCGGGGCGGCGCTGATGATCCCGTCGTCGCAGGCCATCGTGACGAGCGCGTTCTCGGTGAAGGAGCGGGGCCGGGCGATGGGCATCTACGCCGGGATCTCGATGGCATTCCTCGCGCTCGGGCCGCTCATCGGCGGAATGCTCACCGAGCACCTCGGGTGGGAGTGGGTGTTCTTCGTGAACATCCCGGTCGGCGCGCTGACGATCGTGCTGACGCTTGTGGCCCGGCCCGCAGGCGCGCCGATCCCGTCGGCGGGGCGCTTCGATTTCGTGGGCACGGTCCTGCTGGTCGGGGGCCTGTCGGGAGTGGTCTTCGGGCTCATGCAGAGCAGCAGCTGGGGCTGG
>JAPSGP010000547.1 GCA_031177445.1 Acidimicrobiia bacterium | reverse complement strand
GTGGTCGGCGCCTGCACTACGTCGATCCCGCGGTGGTACACGGCAGCGGCGAAGCCGGCGACGTCGCCTACGACACCACCCCCGAGCGCGACCACGGCGTCGTCCCGTAGCAGACCGCCACGAGCGAACGTCCGGCACAGCTCCTCGACCGTGGCGACGGTCTTGGCATCCTCCCCCTCGTCGATCAGCACGAGCTCTGAGGCCGGCAGCGCGGCCTCGACCGCCGCTGCGTGGTGCCGCGCCACCCCTGCCTGACTGACGACGATGACTCGCCGCCGGCCGCCGAGGAGCACGCCCAGCTCTGCGAGCGTGCCCGCGCCGATGACGACGTCGTACGAGCGATCCGGGAGCGCGACCGTCACCCGCGGCATCGGCTGTATACCTCGATGACCGCCTCGGTGACCTCGTCCACTGTCCGGCTGCCGGTGTCGACCTCGGCATCGGCGACGGCTTGGTAGGCAGCGGCGCGGGTGCTGGCGAGCCGTTCGAGTGTGGTCGCCGCACCCGGGGACCCCGCTGGCGACAAGAGCGGCCGGTCCGGCGCATCCTGGGCGACCCGTTCGGCGAGCACCTCGGGTGCGCCGCGTAGCCACACCACGAACCCGCACGCGCGCAGCGTGCGCCGGTTCTCCGGGTCGAGGACCGCCCCGCCGCCGCAGCCGATCACCGTCGCGACCGGCGACGCGCACGCGTCGGCGACCGCGGTGCGCTCCCGAGCGCGGAAGCCGGCTTCACCCTCGGTTGCGAAGAGCTCAGCGACCGTTGCCCCGCTTACCGCCGTCACCAGATCGTCGGTGTCGACGAACGGGCGGCCGAGGCGCCGTGCGCACTGTTCTCCCACCGTCGTCTTCCCTGCGCCCATCAAGCCGACGAGCACGAGGTGGTGCGCGTCGCTCATCGCGTCACCGCAGTGACGCGACGTACGACTTGTAGTTGCGGGTCAGCTCGGCGAGGGAATCGCCGCCGAACTTGCGCAGCAGCTCGGACGCGAGGACCAGCGCAACCATGGTCTCGGCCACGACACCCGAGGCGGGCACCGCGGTGACATCGGTGCGCTCCTTGAACGAGACCGTCTCTTCTTTGGTCGCGACGTCGACCGTGCGGAGCACCGGACGGTTGAGCGTGGAGAGCGGCTTCATGCTGCTGCGCAGCACGAGGAGGCTGCCGGTGGTCATGCCGCCTTCGATGCCGCCACCGCGGCTGCTCAGGCGCTCGTAGTCGCCGGTGTCCTCGCGCCAGCTGATCTCGTCGTGCGCTTCGCTGCCGCGCCGGCCGGCGATGTCGAACCCGGCGCCGATCTCCACCGCCTTCATGGCCTGGATGCTCAGGAGCGCCTGCGCGAGCAGGCCGTCGATGCGCCGGTCCCAGTGCACGTGCGAACCCAGGCCGACGGGCACCTCGTACCCGAGGACCTCGACCACGCCGCCCAGCGAGTCGCCGTCCTTGGCCGCGGCCTCGACCGCTTCGATCATGGCGGACTCGGCGTCGGTCTCGAAGCAACGCACCGGCGACGCGTCGATCGCCGGCAGGTCGGATGGCTCCGGGCGACGCTCGCCCACCGCCCGCGCCGGCCCGAGCTGCACCACGTGGCTCAGGATCCGGGTACCGACGTGGCCGAGCAGCACCTTGGCAAGGGATCCGGCAGCGACGCGCGCCGCGGTCTCGCGCGCGCTCGCCCGCTCGAGCACGTTGCGGGCGTCGTCGAAGCCGTACTTCTGCATGCCGACGAGGTCGGCGTGCCCGGGCCGGGGCTGAGTGAGCGGCTTGCGGGTGAAGCCCGGCGCCGCTGACATCTCCTCTTGCCACTTCGGCCATTCGGTGTTGTGGATCACGACCGACACCGGCGAGCCCAGGGTCACGCCGTGGCGGACGCCCCCGACGAACTCGAGCTCGTCCTGCTCGAATCGCATCCGGGGCCCGCGCCCGAACCCCAACCGGCGCCGAGCGAGCTCGGCTGCGATCTCCTCGATGGTGATCGGCAGGCCGGCGGGAAGTCCCTCGACGACGACGACGAGCGCCGGGCCGTGCGACTCCCCGGCGGTCA
>JAPSGP010000546.1 GCA_031177445.1 Acidimicrobiia bacterium | reverse complement strand
TGCTGCCGTCGTTTCACCGGACACGCGAGGCGCCAGAGCCAGTCCGTCTTCCCGTCGACTATTACCCTACCGAGCGAGGACGGCTGCGCGTTGGGTACGCCGTCACGCCCGACACCATCCGGTTCGCGGCTCCCCCCGGTCTGGTCGCGGATACGCTCTCCACGGTGCCGTATCCGATCGCCGAGGTGTTGGGCGGTCTTCCGGGGCGCTGGCCGGCGTCCAATCCGGCGGCGATAGCGTGGTCGCGGGAGCAGCTCCGTCGCATCGCCGAGGGATGGGTTCAGGCATTCCCGGGCAGCGCGACCGCGCGCGAGGCGCGGTCGGCCGCGCTCGAGTCCGTGGGCGAAACTGCCGACGCGCTTGCCGACGCACGCCTGGCACGCCGTGCCGCCACGACCGCGCTCGCGAAGGTGCGCCTCGCGCATAACGAGGTCCGCTTGCTCGTGAAGAACGGAGCGTTCTCACAGGCGGCCGACCTGGCGGATTCCGTCCTTGCTGTGCACCAGACACCATCGACTGCCGAGGCAGAGTGGTTGGTCGGACTGGCCGCGCTAACCGGACGCGTTCACCTGACACGCGATCTGTTGCAGGCGCGCGTCGACAGCTCGAGCTTTGCGTTCTTCATGCAAGGAGAGCACATCGCCATGCCACGGGTGGTCGCGCGGGCAGCGCTCGCTCTTCTGGCGTACGCCTCCTTCCCCGAGCCGCGTGATAGCTTGCTGGCGTCGGCGACGGCGGTCCGCCGTCTGATCGATGCGTGGGTGGAACCCCAGCGTCGCGCCCTCGTGCGACGAGCCGTGATGACCAACCCGGTGATTTTCGGCCTGTGGCGCATCACGCCGTCGGCCGCACTCGAGGTGGCGGTGCCATCCCCGTTGACCCGCATGCAGCAGGCGTTCGCCCGGCACGACACAACGGCGGTGCGCGCGATCGCCGATTCGGCGCACCGCGAAGATACGGCCCGAGGCGCGCTCGCCGGGCACGTTCCCGACATCTTGTACCAGGAAGGTCTCGTGCTGTTGGCCGTCGGAGACAGTGCTCGCGCGTCGCGGAGTATCGCCGCTGCCGTTGAGAGCGTTCCGACGGCGCCGCGTTCGTTGCTGATGGACGTGCATCGCGCCGCGGCCATCGCACCATCGATGCGACTGCGAGCGCTCCTGGCCGCGCGGGCCGGTGATTCGGCCGCGGCGCAGCGCTGGGCGAGTGCTGCACTGACCTTGTGGCGGCACGCCGACGCCGAGCTGCGTCCGCTCGCCGAGCCACTGCACGCCCTTGCAAGTCCCTCGAGGCAATAGTCGGCCGGCGGCCCGCCGCCGCCTAACGGTTCCGCTCGCGAGGAGGTTCCCGTGCCGCACTCCGCCGTTCCCGCCACTGTTCGCCACGGGCTGTCGCCCGCGCTCTTCCTCGTCGCGGCAAGCCTTGTCGGATGTGGCCCCGCCGACGAGACCCCAAGTGTCGATACAACCCCCTCGGGAGCCGCTGTGGCCGGGGCACCCCTCGCATGCAATCCGCGATGGACGGGTCGGATCGAAACGATCGCACGTGCGGAGGTCCTCGAGTGGGCAGCGGGGCTCACGTTCAGCGCGCGCGACACGACGCGTTCCCGCCTGAATGGCTTTGGCGCGGGCGCGGAGATGCGTCTCGTAGGAGGTCTCGATACACTCGGCGTCTGCTTGCCGACCGCGCGCGGCTGCATCATCGCGAGGATCACCAGCGCGCGCGCGCAGCCCAGGTTGGGGATCGGGGCAGGACGGAACTACGTGTGGGCAGATAGTGCAGGCGACGCGGGCCGCGTCGTGATCATCCCGGAGGACCGCACCGTTCCGGTTCGTGTGCACAGGCTGCGGCATCACCGCTTCACTCCCGGCGGCCCGTTGCCAGCTGCGCGTGCCCCCGGCGGTTGCGGATGGTGCGGGGATCATTGCTGGTGCGAGTGGACGACGGATACCACCAGCACCTCCATACTCAGATTGCCGGGGGAAGAGGACCTAATTCGGCCAGGTGGAAACACGGGTCCGGCGCGGGGAGGCACGTGACGCCGGTGA
>JAPSGP010000055.1 GCA_031177445.1 Acidimicrobiia bacterium | reverse complement strand
TCGAGCTTGAGCTCGTCGCTCTCGCCGTTGGTCTCGACTTCGACCTTGAAGCCCGGCACCTTGTTGTCGTCGAAGACGAGATCGTGCCGCCCGCCTTCGCCGCGCAGCCGGATGGCGTTCACGCCGCCAGGGAGCTCGAGCTCGGTGGGATCGAAGAACAGGTTGCCAGCCCTGACGGTGACCGTTTCCTGAGCCTCGCCCGCGGGCTCCTTGTAACTCGAGTCGCCACCGCCACCACCGCCTCCACATGCGGCGAGCGAGAGCGCGCCGACCGCGACGAGCAGGACATGACGGCGTGTGCGCCGGCTGCGGATGCTCACGAGCTGGTGGTGGTGGCGGCCGCGGCGGTCGTGGTGGTGGCCTCGGCAGGCCCGCTGGGAGGCGGCGCGCCGCCGGGTGGGGCCTCGCCGGGGGGCGCCGCCGGCGCCGGACCCTCCTGGACGATCACCTCGGCCTCCATGCCGGCCTCCCGGTGGCCCGGGATGTTGCAGTAGATCGTGTAGTTCCCGGGCTCGAGCTTGACCTTCCCCCTGTCGGTCTCGGGCGGCACCCGCAGGATGAAGCCCTCGAACTTCGGGTCGTCGAACAGCAGGGTGTGAGTCCCGCCCACCTGCCGGTAGACGATCTCGGTGATCCCGGCCGGTGACACCGTGAACCGGTCGCTCTGGAACTTCAGCGTGGGCAGCGCGTCGACCGGCAGCGTGGCGACCGGCGGACCGGGCGGCTCCTGGAACCCACCGCCCTCCTCCTCGCCGGTGTCCTGGCTGGGACCGAGCGTCGTCAGCCCGGCCCCCATGATGACCACCAGGAACCCGGCGACGATCATCGTGAGCGTCGACGTGCGCATGCGCGGGCTGGCCGAGATCGCGGCCGCGCCCCCGAGAATGCCAACGGTGATGATGGTGCCGACCAGGACCGAGCCGGTCTCGCCGCTCGCCAGCAGCACACGGGAGATGTTGAGCACCAGGACGAGGACGGCCGCAATCGAGACGATTGGCAGGAGTATCGGCAGCAGCACGCGGTCCCGCACCGGATCGACGACCGGTGGGCCCGCCTCGAGCGCTGCCGGCTGGGCCGCGACCTCGACCTCGCCGCCGGTGGCCTCGCCACCCGCCGCTTCGGCGCCGGTCGCTTCGGCGTCGGTGGCTTCGGCGTCGGGTTCGGCGGACTCGCTCGACTCCTCGGGGGACACGTCGGTGGCGACGGTCCCCTCCTGCGCTTCGGGCTGCTCGTCCGATTTCTCGTCGCTCATGTGCTGCTCGTCCCCATCCCGCTCAGTTGCCGGTCGAGATCCTGCCACCGCCGCCGGGCGATTCGGTGGCGGTCTTCCTCGGCCGCCCACCGGAAGAAGGTCACCGCGATGATCATCCACAGGAGCAGCCCGGCTCCAATCTTCATGATCAGCCCGGCCAGCTGCTGGTCCTCGAGCGTCGACATGCCCCAGAGGTGCGGGACGTCCTCGTAGAACCGGTACAGCGGCGTGGTGCCGAAGGTGAGGAACGAGGCCGGGAGCGTCGGGACGATCGACTGGAGGAACAAGAACGCGATCCGCCACGGCGGCGACAGGCGTGGGATCTCGGGGAGCGGGCTCAGCACCGGCATCCAGATGATCACTGCCGACAGGAAGATCACCGTGTGCACCGAGAAGTGCACCAGCGCGTTCTCCAAGCTCGCGTTCACGAGCGCGGGCCAGTGCGTCACCACCAGGACGAGGTTGAACAGGATCAGGGCAGGAAGGAAGCGCGACAGGAACCGCACCGTGCGGAACACGAGCGACGGCGGGCGCAGGATGGCGCGCAGCAGCCAGGCCGGGGTCCCGAGCAACAACAGCGGCGCCGCCACCATCGACAGCACCAGGTGCTGCACCATGTGCAGGCTGAAGTTGTAGCGCTCGGCGATGTCGTGCACGGGCCAGTCGGCCGCCACCCACAGCGCGAGCACGCCCAGCGAGAAGCACACGAGCTGCAAGCGCGAGGCGGCGGGCTTCCCGGGGGCAGCGTGGCCCGGCCCCAGCCGGACGATCGCCACGGCATAGGAGCCGGCGAGCATGGCGACGAGGAGCCAGACGTCGGGGTGCGGCTCCCAGCCGGGTGGGCTGACGCCGAGGCTCATGGCTCACTCACGGCTTACTCGAACACGTGCAGCGTGAGGAGCACGATCAGGTAGAGCGCGACCGCCGCGACGAGACCGATGATGAAGAAGCGACGGAAGATCGCCTGGTCGGTTCGCAAGTGCATGTACCAGGACGCGACCAGGAAGAACTTGACCACCGCCGAGCCGAGGAGCAAGGCGATGATCAGCGCGTCGGGGATGTCGCCCTCGAGGTAGTAGAGGCCGACCTCGAACGCGGTCACGACGCACAGCACCACCGCGATGAGGACGTACTGCGCCGGGTTGGGGTGAGGCCGCACCTCGCCCGGCAGCAGCCCGGGCGCCGGCGTCGTCACCCCCGGCGGCAGGTGCTCTTCGAGCTCGTGCTCGACCTTCGCCTCGAGCTCGTGCTCGGCGCGCTCGAGCGCCTGCACCGCGCCGCCCTCGCTGCGCTCCTCGGTCGAGGTTTCGGTGGATTCGGTGTCGGCCACGGTTGCCCCTACTGCGGGATCAGGTACACCATCGTGAAGATCACGATCCACACGACGTCGACGAAGTGCCAGTACAGCCCGGCGATCTCCACCTTCTCGGAGTCCCCGACACTGAGCTTGCCCTGGGTGGCGAGGCCCCACAGCGACAGCAGCCAGATGATGCCGATCGTGACGTGCGCGCCGTGGAACCCGGTGAGCACGAAGAAGGTGGAGCCCGACAGGTTGCTGCTGAGGGTCAGGCCCTCGCGGTAGAACTCGGTGAACTCGAACACCTGCCCGCCGATGAACACCGAACCGAACAGCGCGGTCGCCAGCAGCCAGATCCGCAGCCGCCGGTAGTCGCCCCGCATGATCGCCGCCAGCGCCAACACCATCGTGAGGCTGCTCATCAGCAGGATGAACGACGTAACCGACGTGAACGGGATGTTGTAGATCTCCGCCGCCGTCGGCCCCTCTCCACCGGGGCGACCGCGGTACAGCAGGTACGCGGAGATGAAGGCGCCGAAGAACAGGCAGTCGGAGGCGAGGAACATCCAGATGGCGAGCTTGGTGTTCGTGACCCCGGTGGCGGTCGCGTGAGGGTCGTGCGGCGCGTGCGCGGTGTGCTGGATGTCGTGCGGCGGCGTGACCGCGACTTCCGCTTCGACTTCGGTCATGTCTCCGGCTCCGTCTGGGGCTCGATCGCCCACGCGTACGACCCGTACAAGACAGGAAGCGCGCCGACCGCGGCGAGCCACCACATCTGGAACACGGCTGCGTACCCCATGATCGGCAGGCCGATGGCGACGACGAGGGGGAAGTAGGACGGCGACGGCATGTGGATGCCGTGGCCCTCACCGTGGCCCTCGCCGTGGCCGTCGCCGTGGCCGTCGCCGGTGCGCTCCTCCACCGCCACCGCGCCCCCGCTCGGCAGCCGGACGAGCCGGCCCTGCTCGTCCTCGGTGTACTTGCGGTGCCAGAAGTCGTCGATCGACTCGACCTCCGGGATCTCCTCGAAGTTGTACTCCGGTGGCGGCGACGGGATCGTCCACTCGAGCGTGCGGCCGTCCCACGGGTCGGGACCTACGGCCTCGCCCCGGGTCTTCGAGTAGAAGACGTTGACGAAGAAGATCAGCACCGAGAACGCAATGACGAACGAGCCGATGGTCTCGATCTGGTTCATGCCCTCCCAGCCGAGCCCGCTGTCGTAGCGGTAGGTGCGGCGGGGCATGCCGAGTAGCCCGACGAAGTGCATCGGGAAGAACGTCAGGTTGAACCCGATCATGATCGTCCAGAAGTTGAGCTTGCCGAGCCGCTCGTCGAGCTTGCGGGCATAGAGCTTCGGGAACCAGTAGTAGAAGCCTCCGAACAACCCGAACACCAGGCCACCGAACAGCACGTAGTGGAAGTGCGCCACCACGAAATACGTATCGGTCTGTTGGGTGTCGGCGGGGACGATCGAGTGGAGCACGCCCGAGAGCCCGCCCAGCGTGAACATGGCGATGAAGCCCAGTGCAAACAGCATGGGCGTAGTCAGCCGTAAGGCGCCTCGCCACGTCGTAGCGAGCCAGTTGAAGATCTTCACCCCCGTGGGGACGGCGATGATCATCGTCGACAGCGCGAACGCGGAGATCGCCACCGGGCCGAGACCGGTCGCGAACATGTGGTGCACCCACACACCCCAACCCATGAACCCGATCGCGATGCCGGAGAACACGACCACCGCGTAGCCGAACAGCGGCTTGCGGGAGAAGACCGGCAGGATCTCCGACACGATGCCCATCCCCGGGAGAATGAGGATGTAGACCTCGGGGTGGCCGAACAGCCAGAACAGGTGCTGATAGAGCAACGGTTCGCCGCCGTTGGCGGCCACGAAGAAGTTCGTGGCGAAGTTGCGGTCGAAGTACACCATGATCAACGCCGCGGTCACGATCGGCATCGCGAACAGCGTGAGGAACGCGACGACGAACATCATCCAGACGAACACCGGCATCCGCATGAGCGTCATGCCGGGGGCGCGCATGTTGATGATCGTGACGATGAAGTTGATCGCGCCGGTCGTCGACGCGATGCCGAGCATCACCAGCCCGACGACCCAGAAGTCGGGCCCGTGCCCGGGGAGGAAGCCTCGATCGAGCCCGGTGCTCGTGAGCGGGGTGTAGCCGAACCAACCGCCGTTGGGCGCGCTGCCGCCCAGCAGGAAGCTCGAGTACAGGAAGATCCCGCCCATCAGGAAGCCCCAGTACCCGAAGGCGTTGAGCCGGGGGAAGGCGACGTCGCGGGCGCCGATCATGAGCGGGATGAGGTAGTTGCCGAAGGCGACCGCCAGCGGCATGCCCATCAGGAACACCATCGTGGTGCCGTGCATGGTGAACAGCTCGTTGTACTGCGACGCGGTCAGGAGCGTGCCGTTGGCGCCGTAGAGCTGGACTCGCAGGAGCAGCGCCTCCACCCCGCCGATGACGAAGAACGCCAGCGCGGTGGTCGCGTACATGATGGCGATCTTCTTGTGGTCGACCGTCGTGAACCAGCTCCAGAAGCCGGTCGTCGCCTTGGGCCGGCGCAGCACACCGACGCGGCGTGCCGGGACCTCCAGCACGTCCGTCACGGTGGTCATCGGCACTCTCCGGTCTTCATCTCAGCGCTCATCGGAGGGCGAGGAGGTAGTCGGCGATCTGCTCCGCCTGGTCACGGGTCATGACCGGCTCACCTTCGGGTGTGTCCTTCGTGAACGACGGCATCCCGACGCAATCGTTGTCGACCGCCGGCGTGCCCACCTCCCGGCACACCTTGGACTCCATCGGGATGAGGCTGGGGGCGTCGAGCACCCAGTCGACGAGATTGTCCCGGGTCAGCTCGTAGTAGCCGCTGGCGAAGGTGGTGCGGCTGGCGAGGTGGGTCAGGTTGGGCCCGTAGCTGACCACGTCGGACTGGTCGAAGGTGTGGCAGTTGGTGCACTGGTACGTGTTGATCACCAGGTCCTGGGCGGGTCCCGCCGGCTCCTCTTCGCCTTCCGGACCCTCCTGGAACGGTACCGCCGGGCCTCGCTGCTGCTCGCGCACCCACTGCGCGAACTCGGCCGGGGCCTTGGCGATCACCCGGAAGCGCATGTTGGCATGCGAGAGCCCGCAGTACTCGGCGCACTGGCCCAGGTAGGTACCCGGGTGGTCGGCCTCGATCGTGGTGGCGTTGTCGCGGCCCGGGACGACGTCGAGCTTGCCCGCGAGCTCGGGCACCCAGAAGCTGTGGATCACGTTGCACTCGCCCGGCAGCGAGTCGGAGCAGGCGGTCAGCTGCAGGCGGACGGGCTCGCCGGTCGGGATCACGAGCTCGTTGGCGGTGACGACCGTGCTTCGCACCTGCGGCTGCTCGCGGTAGTTGAACTCCCACCACCACTGCTTGCCCACCACCTCGACCTCGAGGACGTTCTCGCCTGCCGGAGCCTCGGCGAGGTCGAAGATCGTGATGATGGTGGGCACCGCGATCACGGCCAGGAGCACGGCGGGCGCGATCGTCCACCCGATCTCGAGCGGGGTGCTCCCGTGGATCTGCTTGGGGTTCTCGTTCTTGCCCTCCCGGTACCGGAAGCGGAAGGCGATCAGCAGCACCGCTCCCAGGACGAGGACGGCGACGACGCCGGCGACGACGATGACCGGGATGAAGAGGTCGTTGATCTTCTCGGCGGCGGGACCCTCGGCGTTGAACGGGTTCTGCCCGTTCTCCTGGGCATCCGAGCAGGCGGCGAGCAGCAGGGTGGAGCCGAGCAGGAGTGCCAGCGCTGCCCGACGTTTCAGGCGCGGCGTGTGGTGCCTCAATCCTCCCCTTCCGATCACCTGGCCTTCCCGATCACTCGGTTCTCCCACCGACCCGGCCAGTCCGCGGCAGCCTATCCCTGGCCTTCCCAGGGGAAACAAACCGGACTCCCCATGTTTTTGGCGTCCCAGAACCCCAAGAATCCGGGTCCTGCGACGCCAGAAAAACGGGCTCAGTACCCGAGCCGATCGAGGGCGTGGGCGCGGCGCTGCCAGTCCCGCTCGACCTTGACGCGGGTCTCGAGGTACACGCGCACGCCCAGCAAGGCCTCGAGCTCCCGCCGCGCGGCGGTGCCCGCGTCCTTGAGCACCCGGCCGCCTCGCCCGATCACCATGCCCTTCTGGGACTCCCGTTCGACCCGGATCACCGCCCGGATCCGCAGCAGATCGCGTACTCCGTCGTGGTCGTGCGCGACAACCTCGTCTCCGCCGCTGTCGTCGTCCCCTTCGTCGATCTCCTCGGCGGTGACCGTGATGGAGTGCGGCAGCTCCTCGCGAGCCACCGCCAGCAGCTTCTCCCGGAGGATCTCGGCCGCGAGCGTCGTCTCGGGCTGATCGGTGACCACCCCGCTCGGGTAGTAGCGGGGCCCTTCAGGGAGGCGAGCCTCGAGCTCGTCGACGAGCGCGGTGACGCCCTCGCCGGTGCGCGCCGAGAGGGGAACGAACGCATCGAACTCGCCCAGCTCCTGCGCCGCCACCAGGTGCTCGGCGATGGCAGCGCTGCTCGCCCGATCGACCTTGTTCAGCACCAGCACCTTCGGGGTCGCGACCTGATAGACGACCTCGGCGATGTACCGGTCGCCGCTCCCGATCGCCGCATTCGCCTCGACTAGCAGGCAGACGACGTCGACCTCGGCCAGGGTCGCGACCGCGCGCTGATTGGTGCGCTCCCCCAGCAGGGTTCGCGGCTTGTGGATTCCGGGCGTGTCGAGCAGCACCATCTGGCTGCCGGGGTTGGTCCGGACACCCCGGATCGTTGTGCGCGTCGTCTGCGGCTTGTCAGAGACGATTGCGACCTTCGAGCCGACGAGCTGGTTCAGCAGCGTCGACTTGCCGACGTTCGGCCGGCCGACGAGGGTGACGAACCCGCTGCGAAACGCGCCGTCGTCCGCGCTCGGCTCGCGCCTCACGACGCCTTGACGGGAGCGCTGATGCCCTTGACCGGACGGATGTGCACGGACGCGATCCGGCGACCCTGCACACGCTCGGTGCGGAACTCCAGGCCCTGGAACTTCACGCACTCGCCTTCTTCGGGAACGTGACCGAGCAGGTTGAAGACGAGGCCGCCGACCGTGTCCCACTCGGTGTCAGGGAGCTCGACACCCAACTCGTCACTCACGTCGCCGATCGGCATGCCGCCGGGAACACGCAAGGACCCGTCGTCGAGTCGCTCGACCCCAGGCTCCTCGATGTCGTACTCGTCGGCGATCTCACCCACGATCTCCTCGAGCAAGTCCTCCAGCGTCACCAGCCCGGACGTGCCGCCGTACTCGTCGATGACGATCGCCATGTGGAACTGCTGCTTCTGCATCTCACGGAGCAATTCCGCCACCCGTTTCTGCTCGGGGACGAACACGGCATCACGCAGCGCCGTTCGTACCGCTGCGCTTCCCTTGCTCGCTCGAGCCTTGGAGACGAGGTCCTTCAAGAACACGATCCCGATGATGTTGTCGGTAGTGCCCTCGTAGGCCGGCAGTCGTGAGAAGCCACCGTCGATCGCGCGCTCGACCGCTTCCTCGATGGTCGCGTCGGCGGCGACCGCCACCATGTCGGGACGTGGCTTCATGACCTCGCGTACGACAGTGTCGCCGAACTCGAAGATCGAATGGATGAGCCTGCGCTCCTCGCGCTCGATGACCTCTTCCTCGGCCGCGACGTCCGCCATCTGGCGGATCTCCTCCTCGGTGACGAAGGGCCCCTCCTTGATGCCCCGTCCCGGCAGGACCACGTTGGCGACGCCGATCAGCGCCCGCACCGTGTAGCGGAGCGGCGGGAAGTTCGTGAGGAACATCAGCAGGCCCGAGATCCGCAATGCGGCGCGATCCGTGTGCTGGACGGCCCACGTCTTCGGGATCACCTCGCCGAGTACGAAGAACACGACGAAGTTGGCGACCAGGCCTATGACGAATGCCCACACGCCCAGGTCGCTGAGCAACGCACCCAGCAGCGCCGAGCTCGTGAGTTGGGTGAAGAGCGCGAGGAGCAGGACGACGTTGAGCGTCCGCTCGGGGCGCTCGAGCATCCGCGCGAGCCGAGCCGCACCCTTGAGGCCCTCTTCCTCCATCGCGAGGGCCCGCACGCGGTTCAGCCGTAAGAAGGCGGTCTCGGCGACGGCCAGCCAGATCGAGGCCGCGAACAGCACGACGATGGCAGCGATGATCAGCCAGGCCACGCGTCAGCCGTTCTCGAGCTCACGGAACCGGGCGAGGAGCTCGCGTTCCCGGGACCGCATCGCCTCGGATTCTCGATCCTCGGCATGGTCGTAGTTCAGCAGATGGAGGACGCCGTGGACGACGAGCAGGGCGAGCTCGTCGGCGACCGCGTTGCCGTGACGAACGGCCTGGCGGCTGGCGACCCGCGGGCACACCACGACGTCGCCGATGACCGCGGGGGGCTCGTCGGCCTCCGACGGTGAGCCCGGGCCGCGACCACCCTGGTCGGGCTGGCGGCCCCCGGGCGTGACGTCGTCGTCCATCGGGAACGCGAGCACGTCGGTGGGACCGGCGCCGCCGAGGAACCGTTCGTTGAGATCGGTCATCGCCTGCTCGTCGACGAAGATCAGCGACATCTCGGCGTCGTCGGGCACGCGCTCCTCGTCGAGCACGAGGCGCGCCAGCCGGACCCAGCGCAGCACGTCGATCTGCATCTCGGACTGCTCGTCGGCTCCGAAGACCGTCCTCATGGTCGTTGCTGGCGCGCGTCTACCTGCTCGTTGCGGTCGTACGCGTCGACGATGGCCTGCACGATCTGGTGACGCACGACGTCGCGGGAGCCGAGCTCGACGAAGGCGAGGCCGGGGATGCCCTCGAGGACGTCGCGCACCACGAGCAGGCCCGACCGGTGGCGGCCGTCGGGCAGGTCGATCTGGGTCACGTCGCCGGTCACCACGATCCGAGACCCGAAACCGAGCCGGGTGAGGAACATCTTCATCTGCTCGGGCGTGGTGTTCTGCGCCTCGTCGAGGATGATGAAGGAGTCGTTCAGCGTGCGGCCACGCATGAATGCGAGGGGCGCGACCTCGATGGTGCCACGCTCCATCAGTCGGGCGACGACCTCGGGCTCGAGCATGTCGTACAGCGCGTCGTAGAGCGGGCGGAGGTAGGGATCGACCTTGGCGAGGATGTCGCCGGGCAGGAACCCGAGCCGTTCGCCGGCCTCCACCGCCGGACGGGTGAGGATGATCCGGTGGATCTCCTTCGCCTGCAGCGCCTGCACCGCGAGCGCGACCGCGAGGTAGCTCTTGCCGGTGCCCGCGGGGCCGATCGCGAACGTAACCGTGTGGTCGCGCACGGCGTCGACGTAGCGCTTCTGGCCCGAGGTCTTGGGCCGCACGCTGCGACGCCCTCGCAGCACCTCGGTCGTCAACACGTCGGACGGGCGCTGGTCGGCCTTGAGCATCTCGATCGAGCGACCAACTCCCTCGCGGTCGAGGCTGTGACCCTGCTCCAGGAGCAGGACCATCTCCTCGAACAGCCGGCCGACGCGCTCTGCTTCGGTGGCGTCGCCGGTCACGGTGATCTCGTTGCCCCGTACGTGGATCTCGACGGGGAAGGAGCCCTCGACGAGGCGTAGCAGCTCGTCGCGCTGCCCCAGTAGCCCGACCATGAGGTGGTTGCCCGGGACGAGGATCTTGACCTGGGTTGGCGAGGGCGAAGCCACGTTGTTCGGCATGGTAGTCACGCGGGCGCGGCGCGCCGCGACGTCAAGACTGCGGCGCCCGCGATCGCGGCCGTCTCTGCACGCAGCACGTGCGGGCCGAGCGCGAGCCGAGGCCCGGGCCGTGTCGCGAGCTCGTCGGCGGTGAGTCCGCCCTCCGGCCCGACGACGAGCAGCCACTCGCCACTCGTGGCTCGCGGCAGGCGGTCGGCGGGCTGCCCGCGCGAATCCGCGACCACGATGCCCGCGTGCGATCGCAACTCATCGACCGCACTCGGACCGTCGACCGCAGGCACGAGCGCCCGCCGGGACTGCGCCGCCGCCTCGCGTGCGACGCGCCGCAACCGTTCGAGCGCGGTGTCGACGCGCCCCTTGTCCCAGCGGGGTACGCTGCGCTGGCTGCGCACCAGCACGATGCCGTCGACCCCGAGCTCGGTCAGCTTCCGCACGACGACGTCCGGCTTGGCGCCCTTGGTGACCGCGAACGCGACCCGCAGACGCGGCTCGAGCCGAGGCTCGCACACCGCGTCGCCGCAGGCCTCGAGCACGACTCGGTTGCCCTGGCTCGCGCGCACGGCGTAGGGGCGCCACCATCCCGACCCGTCCGCCGCGGTCACGATCTCTCCCGGGCGGAGCCGCCGCGCCCGGGCGAGGTGGTGACCCGCGGGACCGCCGACCGTCACCGCGTCGTCGAGCCGGTCGACGAAGGCGTGTGCTGTGGCGGCCGCCTGCGCCGCCCACCCGGATGGCACTACTGGAACGCTGAGCGCACGCGCTGGAAGAATCCGCGGTCGGGCGGGGCGACCTCCTCGCCCCGCAGCGCGGCAAGCTGGCGCAGGAGCTCATCCTCTTCGGGCCCCAGCCGCTCCGGCACTTCGACGTCGACCCGCACGAGCAGGTCGCCGCGGCCGCGGCCGTGCAGGGAGGGAACGCCCCGTCCCTTGAGCTTGAAGATCTGGCCCGGCTGCGTGCCCGGCGTCACGACGAGCTCCTCGGGATCCTCCAGCGTCTCGATCGTCAGCTTTGCGCCCAGCGCGGCCTGCGTGAACGGCACGCTCACGACCCGCAGCAGGTCGTCGCCTTGACGCTCGAAGCGCGGATCGGCAACGACACCGACCGTGACGTAGAGGTCGCCGGGGATCCCCCCCCTCGGCGCCGCCGGCCCCTTCCCCGGGAGCCGGAGGCGCTGTCCCTCGTCGACTCCGGGAGGAACTTCGACGTCGATGTGGCGCACCCCATTGACACGTCCGTCGCCACGGCAGTCGCGGCACGGCGACAGGATCCGGCTGCCGGTCGCGTCGCAGGCGCGGCACGGCAACGACGTCACCATCTGACCGAGGATCGACCTGCGCACCTGGCGAACCGCGCCCGTTCCCCCACACACGTCGCAGCGCGAGGGATGCGTGCCGGGTTCGCAGCCGGAGCCGGTGCACCGTTCGCACGCGACCGGCATGCGCACCTCGACCGGGTGCACCACGCCGAACGCCGCCTCACGCAGCGTGAGCGCGATGTCGACCTCGGCGTCGTAGCCGCGCGCTGGGCCTCCCCCTTGCATCGTCTGGCCGCCGAAGAAGGCGTCGAAGAGATCGCCGAGGCCGAAGGCGTCACCCATAGTCTGCGACGTCCGGACGCGCCCCTGGCCGTCGTCGCCGAAGACGTCGTACTGACGGCGGCGCTCGGGATTGCTC
>JAPSGP010000256.1 GCA_031177445.1 Acidimicrobiia bacterium | reverse complement strand
GCTCCGCGAGGTGCCGTCGTCGTGATTGTGTTCCTTCGCCACGGCCAGACGGCACCCAACCGGGACGGCCTGCTCCTCGGTCGCAACGACCCGCCCCTCACCGACCGAGGGTGCGAGCAGGCGCGCCGGCTGGGTGAATCGATCGAGCGGCTCGAGCCCGCGACCGTGTTCACGAGCCCGCTGCTGCGCGCCCGGCAGACCGCCGAACTCGTTGCCGAGCGCGTGGGCCTGGACGTCGAGATCGACGACCGGCTCGTCGAAATCGACTACGGCGACTGGGAGGGCCGGCCGTTCGCGGGGTTGGAGCCCGCGGTCGTGAAGCAGTGGCGCGGCGACGCCGACTTCGCGCCCCCCGCCGGCGAGAGCCTGCGTGACGTGGCCGAGCGAGCGAGTGCGTTCTGCGCCGGCCAACTCGACTCCCGGGTCGTCGTCGCCGTGAGCCACGTCTCGCCGATCAAGGGCGCGGTGACCTGGGCACTGGGCGTGTCACCCGAGCTGGCGTGGCGGATGCGCCTCGACGTGGCCTCGATCACCCGCATCGCCGAAGGCCCCACCCTGATCACCTTCAACGAGACCGCCCATCTGGCCTGAGCGTCGGATGCGTACGCTCGACACCGCTTTCGTGTCGAGCGTACGCATCGACGCGAGCCGCTACTCCGCCCGTAGCGGGATCGACTGACGGCGGGCCGGGCGCGCGTGCGCGCCGGCGCCGTCGACGACGAAGCGGCCTTCACCGGGGCCGTCGGCCACCGGCATGCCGAGCGCGTCGAGGAGGGCGTGGTCGGCCTCGGCCGATCGGCCGGTGGTGGTGAGGTAGTTGCCGACAATCAGCGCGTTGGCGCCGGCGAGCAGTCCCATCGCCTGGAGCTCGCCGAGGATGCGCTCCCGACCGCCGGCGAGGCGGATCCAAACCTCCGGCATGACGAGTCGGAACAGCGCGATGGCCTGCAGCGCCTCACGCGGTGACAGCAGCGACTGGTCGCCGAGCGGCGTACCGGGGCGCGGATCGAGCAGGTTGATCGGCACCTCACACGGCCCCAGCTCGGCGAGCTCGAAGGCGAAGTCGATGCGCTGATCGAGCGTCTCGCCCATGCCGAGGATGCCGCCGCAGCACAGCTCCATCCCGGCGTCGATGGCAAGCCGCGCGGTGGCGACCCGGTCGTCCCAGGTGTGCGTGGTGCAGATCGAGGGGAACACCTCGCGACACGTCTCGAGGTTGTGGTTGTAGCGACGCACGCCCGCGGCGGCGAGGCGCTCGGCCTGCTCGCGCGTGAGCAGCCCGAGCGAGCACGCGACCTCGAGACCGGTCTCCCGGTGGACTTGTTCGACGGCCTCGAGCACTCGCCGGAGCAGTCGCTCCTCGGGCCCGCGCACCGCGACGACGATGCAGAACTGCGTCGCGCCGGCCTCCCGCGTTGCGCGCGCCGCCGCCAGCACCTCGTCGAGATCCAAGAAGGGGTAGACGTCGACGCCGGTCTCGAACCGGGCCGACTGCGAGCAGAAGGCACAGTCCTCGGGGCAGGCGCCGGACTTGGCGTTGATCAGACTCTCGAGCTCGACCTCGGGGCCGCAGTACGCCAGCCGCACCCGATGGGCGAGGGCCACGAGATCGGGGAGCCGATCGAGTGGCAGCGCCGCGAGCTCGTCGACCTCCGCTCGTGTCAGCGGGCGCCGCTCGGCGAGCAATGCGTGATCGGCGCGGTCGAGACAACGGTCGTCGACGGACGTCGGGGAGGACGGCATCGGGGGAGCGTAGATGGTTCAGCGCTGCCGCCGCGAAGTCGGCTCCGCAGGCGCGTCCGACCAGATCACCGCGAGCACGTGGCGGGGCTGGGGCACACCCTTCATCTCCCGGAGCCCACGGTCCTCGAGCTGGAGCCTCCCACCGAGGTAGTCGGCCACCGGCTCGGTGACGAGGATCTCGCCCGGGTCTGCCTCTCCCGTCACCCGGGACGCGAGGTTGACGACACGACCGATGAGGTCACCGTCGTCGTGCACCGCGTCGCCGGCGTGGATGCCGATCCGCACCTCGAGTGGCATGCCCGCCGCCGACACCTTGCGGATGTCCTGCTGGATGTCGACCGCACACAGCACGGCGTCGGCCGGACCGGGGAACTCGGCGAGGAAACCGTCGCCCTGGGTCCCGACCTCGTTGCCGCCGCGGGCGACGAAGGCGGCGCGCACGAACTCGCGGTAGCGAGCCAGGATCCCGATCCACTCCTCGTCGCCCAGTTCCTCCGCCAGCTGCGTCGATCCCACGATGTCGATGAACATGACCGTGACCCAACGTCGGGACGGGCGGCCCGCCTCGCCCGGCTCCTCGGGCTCGACCGTGGGTCGCTTCTCCTTGAACTTGCCGGTCAGCGAGCGCAGGAGCGCTGCCGATCGCTCGACGACCTCGACGCTCACGCGGGCGGCCTGCTGCGCCGCCTGCTGCGCGGTCTTGCGGCGCCGGCGGCGGGCCCGCGCGCTGAACAGCCGGGCGACCACGACTCCCAGGTGGACGACGAAGGCCGCCATCAGCGCGAGGAGCACCCAGCTCGGCCAGAACCCCATCTGGCTCGTGAGCCCGGGATCGCGCAGCACCTTCCCCGCCTTCTCGAACGTCCCCGACGTCAGCGCCCACGCCGCGACGCAGAACCCGCCGACCGCGATCGACGCGAACAGCTGGATGACCAGTGCTTGCACGCTTCCCCCGTACTCTTTCGGCTCGCTGGCGCGAGCCTTCAGATCAACGCCAGATTTCCATACGGAGGCCGCGGTCGTCGTGGGCGGGACAGGCGGGAACCCGGATGGCTCGATCATCGGCGATCCGCCGCCCGATCCACATCGCCGCGCACGCGTCGAGCACGTCGTCCTCGGTCTCACCCTGCCGCGGACGCTCGGGGCGACCGATCCCGGCGCCGGCGAGCAGCCCCCATCGCTCGCGCCTGCCCTCGCGATCGTGCTTGGTGGTCGCCAGCGGTCGTCCGTTCAGCTCGAAGAAGGCAAGCTCCGGGTGGGCCTCGAACACGCACCGTTGCAGTGACGGGCTCATCACAGAATCGACCTCTTCGATCTTGGGCAAGATGTTGAGACCCTGCAGCGTGGCCGGCCACCCGCGGTCCCGAGCTGTCGGGAGGTTTCGGGCGCCGAGCGCGGACCGGGGTGGAGCGGGGAACACCGAGGATCCACGGAGCCGGCCGAGGAGTCGGCGGGCGAGGCGATCGCACTCCCGCCCCCCAGGGGCGTAGTTGCGGGGGAGGCCGATGGGAATGTCGATGGCGACGACCGCGTCCGGCGGAAGTCGGTCGAGCACGGCCGCGAACGTCGCGACGACGTCCGCGCATCCGTCCCGGGCCACGACCCAACCAGTCCGGCACCCGTCGACGCCGGCCACCGCCGCCATCATCGGAGACTACGTACGCTGACCCGACCGAGGAGGAGGGAACGCCGTGCGGACGAGCGTCCCCGCAGGGGCGGCGCCGGGCAGCCGGGCGCCGAGCGACGGGGCCTGGTAATTGCCGGACCGCCTGCAGGCTGACGTCGTCGTGGTGGGTGCCGGCATCGCCGGGCTGGTCGCAGCGCGCAACCTCGCCGATGCCGGGAAGGAGGTCGTCGTCTTGGAAGCGCGCGACCGGGTCGGCGGTCGGGTGCGGAACCACGAGTTCGTCGACGGAGTCGTCGTCGAGCTGGGCGGGCAGTGGATCGGCCCGGGCCAGCTCCACATGAACAAGCTGGCCTCGGATCTCGGGCTCGAGACGTTTCCCACCTTCGACACCGGCGAGCACCTGCTCCGCTTCGGGGAGGAGTTGCTCCGTTCCCAAGGGTCGATGCCGCGCCTCGGGTCGCTGGTGCTGGCCGACCTGGGACAAGCCTGGACTGCCCTCGACCGGCTGGCGGAGCACGTGCCGCTCGACGCGCCCTGGGAGGCCGACGGGGCCGAGGAGTTGGACGGCCAGACGCTCGAGACCTGGATCGTGCACAACGCGATGACCGGCACCGCGCGCGACCTGCTCCGGCGGTTCGCCCGATCGGTGTTCGCAGCCGAGCCGACCGAGCTGTCGCTCCTGCACGCGCTGTTCGCGACCCACGCGGGCGGCGGAGTCGATTCGATCACGAGCATCACTGGTGGCGCGCAGCAGGATCGATTCGTCGGCGGGTCGCAGGTCGTCCCCGACGCGCTCGCCGAACGACTCGGCGTGCGGGTTCGTCTCCACGCGCCAGTGCGGCGCATCGAGGAGCACGGGGCCAGCGTGACCGTTCTCGCCGACGGGTTCCTCGCGTCGGCGCGGCGGGTGGTGGTCGCGGTCCCACCCGCGCTCGCGGCCCGCATCACCTATGAGCCGCCGCTTCCCGGTGCCCGGGACCAGCTCACCCAGCGCCTGCCCGCGGGCTCGGTGATCAAATGCCATGCGCTGTACGAGACGCCCTTCTGGCGCGAGGAGGGGCTCAGCGGTCGGGCCGCCAGTGACGCCGGTCCGGTCGGCCTCACGTTCGACAACTCTCCGCCGGACGGCTCGCGCGGTGTGCTCGTCGCCTTCCTCGAGGGCGCAGACGCGCGCCGGCTCGGCGGAGCCCGCGCCGAGGTGCGCCGTCACGCGGTCCTGGGCGCGCTGGCCGAGTACTTCGGCGCGCGCGCCGCGTCCCCGATCGACTACGTGGACCTCGACTGGTCCGACGAGCGTTGGACGCGCGGGTGCTACGGCGCCCATTTCCCTCCCGGGGTGTGGACGCAGTTCGGGCCGGCGTTGCGGCAGCCGGTCGGCCGGATCCACTGGGCCGGCACCGAGACGGCCACGGCGTGGAACGGGTACATGGATGGTGCCGCGCAATCAGGCGAGCGGGTGGCAGCCGAGATCCTCGCCGCGCCGGCGTAGGTCATGAGAGTCGTGATCGCCGGTGCCGGGGGATATGTCGGGCGAGCGCTCGTGCCGCGCCTGGTGGAGTCGGGCCACGCCGTGATCGCCCTGGGGCGCCGGGCTCGCAGCCTGCCGGCGGGGCCCGGGATCACGGCCCGAACGGTGGACGTGGCCGACGAGCGCAGCGCGGCGGTCGCGCTCGCCCGACATATCCCCCGGCACCGGCGATCAGCCAGCCGCAGATTGCCTGGCTGATGGCCCGCGTGCCCACCATCGCCATGTGGGAC
>JAPSGP010000545.1 GCA_031177445.1 Acidimicrobiia bacterium | reverse complement strand
AGGGTCCCGTCGAAGTCGAAGGCCGCGACCGTCCTCACAGAGGCAAGCGGCGGAAGATTGGTCGTGGGAGGTGGCGGAGGACCGCCATCACCCAGCGCAAAGCGCCCGGCACCCAGACGATGTCGGAGCCGCGCGCGAGACCGTCGACGATGGCATCGGCCACCGCTTCCGGCGTCGTCGACAACGGCGCCGGCGACAGCCCTTCGGTCATCTTCGTGTGCACGAACCCCGGCCGCACGATCATCACCGAGACGCCGGTGCCGGCGAGGGCGTCCCCGAGCCCTTGGAAGAAGGCGTCGAGGCCGGCCTTGGTGGCGCCGTAGGAGTAGTTCGACTTGCGGGCGCGTTCCCCCGCGACCGACGACATCACCGCGATCGTCCCGTGGCCCTGGGTCCGGAGGCGCTCCGCGATCGGGAGTGCGATCGACACGGCACCGAGGTAGTTCGTCCGTGCCATCTCCAGCGCCAGGCTGCGATCGCGGTCGGCCGCCTCCTGACTTCCGTACACGCCGAACGCCACGAGCACGAGATCGAAGTCTCCGAACCGGTCGAAGACGTCCTCCACGAACGCGTCGTGAGTCTCGGTTGCCTCCGCGTCGAACGCGACGGCCTCGACGGCGACGGGCACAACACCGGCATGGTTCGTCGCCACCTCGTGCAGCTCCTTCACCGTCGCCTCGAGCGCTTCGGGGCGTCGGGCGGCGAGCACGATCGTCGTCGCACGGTGCTGCACGAGCTCGCGCATCGTCGCCAGCGCGATGTCGGATCCACCGCCGAGGACGAGCACCGACTGGACCGAACCCAACGCGTCCTTCATGCCAGACCGAGCCGGCGGGCAAGGTCGGACTGCAGTACGCCCGCGGGATCGACGCGCTTCCGCACGTCGCGGAGCCGGTCGAGCTGCGGGTACATCGTCGCGAGCACCTCGGGTCGCAGGCGCGAGTCCTTCGCCAGGTACACCCGTCCGCCCGCATCGGCCACGAGGAGGTCGAGCTCGTCGAGCAGCGCGGCGAGGCCGCGGATGCTCGCGGGGATGTCGAGTGTCAACGTCCAACCCGCGAGCGGGAACGACAGCACGCCGGGGTTTCCGGGACCGAACCGCTTGAGCACGGTGAGGAAGGACGGGAACCTTGCATCGCTGATGCGCTCGATCGTTCGGCGCACGGTCTCGTCCTCGTCCTCGGGTACGACGTACTGGTACTGGACGAAGCCGTGGCGGCCGTAGATCCGGTTCCAGCCGTTGATCCAGTCGAGCGGATGGACGAACGGCGCGATCGGCGTGACGCGCCCGCGCTCCTCTCGGGGCGCTTTGCGGAAGAACGCTTCGTTGAAGGCGGCCATCGTCACCCGGTTGAGCAGCCCGTCGGGGACCCAGGGCGCGGTGAGCAGCGTGTGCGGCTTGAACTCCCGCGCCCGGGCGCGCCGGCGGCGCGAAAGCTGGTCGAGGCGGGCATGGTCGCCCCGGAAGAGCACGGATCGGCCGAGCGAGGCGCCCCGGGCGAGGCAGTCGACCCACGCGCCCGAGTAGCGGTAGTCGGCGTCGCCGGCGCGCATGCGGGCCATCACGTCGTCGAGGTCCTTGGCCCGTTCGGTGTCGACCGACATGAACGCGGTCTCCACCGGAAGCAGGCGCAGCGAGACCTCGGACACGATCCCGGTGAGCCCCATCCCGCCGGCGGTCGCCCAGAACAGCTCGGGATCGCGGCCGGGCCCGATCTGGTGCACACCCTTGGGTGTGTGCAGCGTCACCGACTCGACGTGATTGGCAAAGCTGCCCTCGACGTGATGGTTCTTGCCGTGGATGTCGGCGGCGAGCGCACCCCCGACGGTGACGAACCGAGTGCCCGGCGACACGGGAACGAACCAGCCCCGGGGAAGCAGGGTCCGCATCAGCGAGTCCAGGCTCGCGCCCGCCTGAACCTGGAGGATCCCGCGCTCGTAGTCGGCGTCGACCACACGAGCGAGGTGCGTCGCATCCACGACCGAGCCGCCCGCGTTCTGGGCGGCGTCGCCATAACTGCGACCGAGCCCGCGGGCAATCGCGCCGCGCCG
>JAPSGP010000255.1 GCA_031177445.1 Acidimicrobiia bacterium | reverse complement strand
TCCTGCGGCGGGGCGTTCACGACGACCGAGTAGTTGTGCTCTTGCACGTTTCCCTCCAGCTCGCCTCCGCAGGCTCCGGCTCTGAACTCACTTGGTCGCCCTCGCGAGCTCGGGCTCCTGCAACGACGGTCGGCAAAGCCGCCGCCGTTGCCCGCCGGCGGTCGGCAAAGCCCCGCCGATCGCGCTGGAGCCTACGGCGGGTACCGTCAGGCACGTGGACGTCGCCGACTCGGTACTGGACCTCGTCGGCAACACCCCGCTCGTCCGGCTCGGTCGCATCGGCGCCTTGCTGCCGTGCGATCTCATCGCCAAGCTCGAGACGACGAATCCGGGAGGGTCGGTCAAGGACCGGCCCGCGGTCGCGATGATCGACGCCGCCGAACGCGACGGGCTGCTCGTTCCCGGAAGCACGATCGTCGAGCCGACGTCGGGCAATACGGGCGCCGGACTCGCCTTGGTCGCGGCCCAGCGCGGGTACCGGTGCATCTTCGTCATGAGCGACAAGATGAGCGAGGAGAAGGCGGCGCTCCTGCGGGCGTATGGCGCCGAGGTCGTGGTGTGCCCGACCGCGGTGCCACCCGAACATCCTGACTCGTACTACTCGACCGCAGAGCGGCTGGTGCGCGAGACTCCGAACGCGTTCCGGCCCGACCAGTACTCCAACGCCGCCAACCCCGCCGAGCACGAGCGCTCCACCGGACCCGAGATCTGGCGCCAGACCGAGGGTCGGATCACACACTTCGTCGCCGGCATCGGCACCGGCGGCACCATCACCGGCGTGGGCCGGTACCTCAAGGCCCAGAACCCCACGGTGCAGGTTATCGGTGCCGATCCCGCCGGATCGGTGTACTCGGGTGGGTCGGGCCGGCCCTATCTCGTGGAGGGCGTGGGCGAGGACTTCTGGCCCACGACGTACGACCCCGCGGTCGTCGATCGCGTCGTCGAGGTCACCGATGCCGAGTCGTTCGCGATGGCGCGCCGGGTCACACGCGAGGAGGGGCTGCTCATCGGTGGGTCGGGCGGCACCGCGGTGCACGCGGCCTTCGCGGTGGCCGAGGAGCTCGAGGCCGGCGCGGTCGTCGTCACGCTGATCCCGGACTCGGGGCGCAACTACCTCTCGAAGATCTTCGACGACCAGTGGATGCTCGACTTCGGGTTCCTGCGCGGCGCGGACGGCCCGTGCGCCGGCGACGTGCTCGCAGCACGCGACCCGTCGCTGCCCGCACTCGTGCTGATCACGCCGGAGGAGCCGGCGCGACGAGCGATCGGCATGATGCGCGAGCTCGGCATCTCGCAGCTGGTGGTGAGCGTGACGACCGAGCTGCCCCTGGCGGCGAAGGAGGTGAGTGGCGTCGTCGGCGAGCTCGAGCTCATGGATCGGGCGTTCGGCGACGCCTCTGTCCTCGACCGGCCGTTGAAGGAGATCATGGGCCCGCCCATGCCGATGGTGGGGGTGGGGGAGCCGGTGTCGGCGCTGGTGAGCCAGCTCGACCGCGCCGCGTCGGTGCTCGTGCTCGAGGGCGGGCATCCGGTCGGTGTGCTGACCCGCACCGACGTGTTGTCGTTCCTGGCCGCCCGCTCCCCGGGATGAACCCTCCAACTCGCCGGCGGCATGCGGCTCGCCCGGCTCCTCCTCCAGACGGCGCCGAAGGCCACCGCCCGGCTCCTCCTCCAGTTCGCTTTGCTCGAGACGGGCCCTACGGGCCCGTCTCTCGCTCGCTCAAGTCGTCGTCGCTCGGGCGGCGGCCTTCGCCGCCTTGCTTTGCGCGGGGCGGGGCCCTTCCGCGCCTCGCTTCGCTCGCCGACATCAGAACCCGGAGTGGCGAGTGACCGAGGACCACTTCGAGACCCGGGCGATCCACGCCGGGCAGGAGCCCGACGCCGCCACCGGCGCAGTGGTGCCGCCGCTCACGCTCGCGACGACCTTCGCCCAGGACGCGGTCGGCGAGCACCGGGGCTACGAGTACGGGCGGACCGCCAATCCCACGCGGGACGCGCTCGAAACCTGCCTGGCCTCGCTCGAGGGCGCGGCCCATGGGCTCGCGTTCGCGAGCGGGATGGCGGCCGAGGACGCGGTCCTGCGCGCCGTCGTGCAGGCCGGCGACCACGTTGTGATCCCGAACGACGCCTACGGCGGGACGTACCGACTGCTCGCCCGGGTGCACGCGCCCGCCGGGATCTCGTGGTCGGCGGCCGACCTCACCGATGTCGACGACCTCGCCACTCACTGGCCCGACGGGACCCGCCTGGTGTGGGTCGAGACGCCCACGAACCCGCTGCTCACCGTGATCGACATCGAAGCCGTGGCTGCGCTCGCCCATGGACGCGGCGCCCGGGTCGTCGTCGACAACACCTTCGCCACTCCATATCTCCAGCAGCCGCTCGCGCTCGGCGCCGACGTCGTCGTGCACTCGAGCACCAAGTACCTCGGTGGCCACTCGGACGTGGTGGGCGGCCTGGTGGCCGTCGACGAGGACGAGCTGGCTGAGGGCATCGCGTTCGTGCAGAACGCGGCGGGCGCGGTGCCGAGCCCGTTCGACTGCTATCTCGTCCTGCGAGGGCTGAAGACGCTCGCGGTTCGGATGGATCGTCACTGTGAGAACGCGCGCGCCGTCGTCGAGCTGCTGGTCGCGAACCCGGCGGTGGCGACCGTGCTGTATCCCGGTCTCCCCGGCCACCCTGGCCATGCCGCCGCCGCCCGCCAGATGCGCGACTTCGGCGGCATGGTGTCGTTCACGTTGGTGGACGGTGAGGATGCGGCGTTGAAGCTGGTCGCCTCGACGCGGCTGTTCACGCTGGCCGAGTCGCTGGGCGCGGTGGAGTCGCTGATCGAGCACCCGGCGCGCATGACCCACGCGTCGGCGGCGAACTCGCCGCTCGCGTGCGACCCGGCGCTGGTTCGGCTCTCGGTCGGGGTCGAGAACGTCGCCGACCTCGTCGACGACCTTCGTGACGCGCTTGACGCGGTGGGGTGACCGCGGTTTCGATACGAGCCCCACAACCAAGGAGAGCAGAGCCATGGCAGGCTTCGTTCAGATCATCGAGTTCACGACGACGCGCTTCGACGAGGGCGACAAGCTGGTCCAGGAGTACCGGGCCAAGACCAAGGGCAAGAGCACCGCAGGCCGTGGGATGACGTTGCGCGACCGCGACAACCCGAACCGGTACTACAACGTCGTCGAGTTCCCGTCCTACGAGGACGCCATGCGCAACTCGGAGATGCCCGAGACCCAGGAGCTTGCCTCCAAGCTCAACGAGCTCACCGACGGTCCTCCGACCTTCCACAATTGCGACCTGGTGCGGCTCGAGGAGGGTTGACGCACCGGTGACGGCCTCCGCCTTCGTGCGCTTCGACCGTCTGTTCGACGACGCCGGGGCGGAGGCGATAGTGCATCTGTGCGAGCGCTTCGGCCGCTACGGCATGTACTCGCAGGAGAACGTCGAAAGCGAGATCGGCCAGGGGCTGACGCAGCGGCACGACGCGGTGCTCAACTACATGCGATCGGGCGGGATGCGTGGCGAGCGGGACGCGCCGGTGGCGGAGCTCGCCACTCGCACGAACTACTTCCGAGAGGAGTACGCCTACGGCACCGAACCGTTGATAGCGGGCATCGAGCCGTTCCTCTTCCACGAGGGCTTCGTGGACGCCGCACGGCGGATCCACGGGCGCGCGGTGATCGAGCCCGCGATCGTGTTCGCCAACCTCATGGTCCCGGGCCAGGAGCTCGCGCTGCACACCGACGTCCCCGAGTTCCGCGGCGTGAACCGCAAGCTGCATCCGCAGTGGCTCCTCGTGGCGATGCGTCACTCGGAGCTGTTCGAGGACTGGCGTATGCCGATCGCGACCGGCGTCGCCTGGTTCCACGACTGCGACGGCGGCGAATTCACGTTCTACCCCGACGGAGCCGCCGCCGCGCCCGAACACCACAAGGTGGTGTACAACACCGCCCTGTTGCTCGACACCGACAGCGTGTTCCACGGCGTCGACCGCGTCGCCGACCGAGACCGCGAGCTGCCATCGCTGCGACCCGGGATGCAGCTCGTGTTCGACGGGGACGGTCGATGGTCGGTGCGGGACGGCGAGCACGACGTCGCGCAGTACCGATGGGACGAGCTGCGGTTCTCGGTGTCCTGGAAGGCGTACTGCTTCACCGACGAAGCCGAGCGCGACGCCTGGCGCACGCACACGGACGATCTCGACCTGGATTCGACGCTGGCCACGCTCGTCGACGACCTGCGCGATCGCGGCCGGATCACCACCGAGACTCCGCCGGCGCGCGAGCTGGCGCTCACGATCATCGACGAGTACATCCGGTTCCCGGCCATCGGAGCATCGCCGGAATAGTGCCTGCCAGAGGCGGGTACAGATCGGACGATGGCGCAGCTGCCGGTGCCGCTCGTCTTGAGCGCGGGCGGCCAGTCACTCGACGATCTTCGACGCGAGGCTGCCGCCTGCGAGGCGTGTGACCTCTACAAGCTCGGCACGCAGACGGTGTTCGGCGAGGGCCCGACCGACGCCGAGCTGATGATCATGGGCGAGGTGCCCGGGGACAAGGAGGACCTGGCCGGCCATCCGTTCGTCGGCCCTGCGGGCCGCCTCCTGGACCGTGCCCTCGAAGAGGCTGGCATCGATCGCGGCAACGTCTACGTCACGAACGCGGTCAAGCACTTCAAGTGGCGCCCGCAGGGCAAGGTCCGCCTCCACCAGAAGCCGAATGCCAAGGAGATCGCCGCCTGCCGGCAGTGGTGGACCCAGGAGCTCGCGGTCGTGCACCCGAACGTGCTGTGCTGCCTCGGCGCGACGGCAGCGCAGGCCGTCTTCGGCTCGAAGTTCCGGGTCACCAAGCAACGCGGCGACTTCCTCGAGATCGCCGACGGCGTGCTCGGCACCGCGACCGTGCACCCGTCGTCGATCCTCAGGGCCGATGACGACCGCCGCGAGGTCGAGTACGAGGACTTCCTCGACGACCTCCGCGCGGTCGCCGACCATCTGTAACGCGCGGTTCGCTCTGCGGGGGCGGGGGGGGGGGGGGGGGGGGGGCGGGCCCCGGCGGGGGGGAGGGGGGCAGGCGGCCGCCGCCGGCCCGGAGGGGCGCGCCACGCGGCGGCGGCAGCGGGCCGGCGCCGCCCCCCC
>JAPSGP010000254.1 GCA_031177445.1 Acidimicrobiia bacterium | reverse complement strand
ATCGGTGTCTCCCACGAGCGCGCCGGCAGTGGGAATCTCGCTCCCCGCCCCCTTGATCACCCGGGTCCGGGTCGTCGCGCTCGTGTTCTGGCCGGCGAGCACAGGGTCGCCGTTCGCCGCGCCCGCCGGTGCAGCTGTGGCGGCCACCGCGGCCGCCCGAATGCCGCGCCGGTCCCCGCGCCGGCGAGCGAGCGCAGCAGCGACCGGCGGCTCGGACGACCCATCGTCGCCTCGGGGTCCCGAACCCGAAGGCGACGTCTCGCCGACGAGTCCGGTGAGGTCGACTGCAGCTTCGCCACCACCGCTTCCAGCTCGACGACACGAGCCTGCAACGCCGCGATGTCGGTCAGTTCGGACTCCGTCGTGGCCATGGCCTACCCCCTCGGCTCGTGCCTCACGGCGATGAGTGTCGCAGGCCTCGCATCGAGCGTCTACGAACTTGCAGGAAATTGCCATGCCCTCGACGGCGTCGCTCGCTTCGCGACGACGAATGCGCGGTGCGCGCGCCGGAACCGCGAGATCGCACTTGCGCTTCGACGACAAGGGCGCGATAACACGCAGGGCAGGGTTCGTCAGCACGTCCGATCAGATGATCGGCTTCGAAGGCGGGACCATGGCCGGAATTGCGCTCGGGGTTCTGCTCGTCGGCGGACTGTTCGCGATGGCGGAGTGGGAGCGCCGGGGCCGGCCCCTCCCCCACGTCCGCGAGCTCGAGCTGCCCGTCCACGGTCGGGCGGCGGCAGTCGTGGCCTTCGCACTCGTCGTCGTCTCGCTCACGATCATCGTGCTCGACCTCACGCTCATCTCCGTGATGAGCAGGTAGAGCCCGGGGACGCGTGCTCGAGTCGCTAATTCGTGGGCGCGCCTGCACCCGCCGATGACATCTTGGGGCATCACCGATCCTCAGTTGCCGCGCTACCGCCCGGCCCGGGCCTCCGACGAAAGTGCCATCGCGTCGCTCCACGCCGACAGCTGGCGCCGCGCGTATCGGGGGCTCCTGCCAGACGCGTACCTCGACCACGACGTGTTCGCCGACCGGGCCGCGCTGTGGCGCCAGCGCTTCGGCCAGCCCGATCAGAAGCTCGTCACCGTGACCGTCGTCGCAGAAGGCGACGACGGCATCGTGGGCTTCGCTTATTCGGTCGCGGACGACGATCCGGAGTGGGGGACGCTGCTCGACAATCTCCACGTCCGCTTCGACGCGCAGCGACTCGGGATCGCAACCCGACTCGTCACCGAGACCGCCAGATGGTTGCAGGAGCACGCGACGTCGTCCGGCCTCTATCTGTGGGCGCTCGAAGGCAACATGCGCGCCCGGCGGTTCTACGACGTGCTCGGCGGTCGCGTCACCGGCCACGGCGTCTTCTCGGAGGGCGGCGCGCCAATGCCGTGCCTGCGCTACTCCTGGTCCCGGCTCGACGACCTCGCCGGGGACGGATCGCCGGCGTGATCGCCCCGCGTACGATGGGCGTTCGGGCAGATTTGGTGCAGTGACGCCGAACGTCGACTGGAGGTGGCGTCCATGAGTGACCTGGCAGCCGCGGATCGTGCGGCCACCACTTCGCCGCCCGAGGCCGGCGAGCTCGAGGGCCTGCTCGAGCAGCATCGCACCGAGCTCACCGGCTACTGCTACCGCATGCTCGGCTCGTCCTTCGAGGCCGAGGACGCCGTCCAGGAGACCATGGTGCGGGCGTGGCGGGCCTACGACCGGTTCGAAGGACGATCGTCGCTGCGGTCGTGGCTGTATCAGATCGCCACTAACGTGTGCTTCGACCTGCTGAACGGCCGCCAGCGCCGAGCCCGCCCGATGGACCTCACGCCCGCGTCGACCGCCGAGTCCGTCCTCGGTCCCCCGCTGGCGGAGACCGCGTGGATCGAGCCCGCGCCCGACGGCCGGGTGCTGCCCGACCGGGGCGATCCGGCCGAGGTGGCCGTCGCCCGGGAGTCCATCCGCCTGGCGTTCGTCGCCGCGCTCCAGCACCTCCCCGCCCGCCAGCGCGCGGTGCTCATCCTGCGGGAGGTGCTGCGATGGAAGGCGGACGAGGTCGCCGACCTGCTCGACACGACGGTCGCATCGGTCAACAGCGCGCTCCAGCGGGCGCGGGCCACGCTCGCCGACACCAACCTCTCGGACGCCGACGCGCCCCAGGAGATGGACGACGCCCAGCAGGCGCTGCTCGCTCGGTACGTCGACGCGTTCGAGCGGTACGACCTCGATTCGCTGGTGGCATTGCTCGACGAGGACGTCAGGCAGTCGATGCCGCCGTACGACCTGTGGCTGCAGGGCCCGACGGAGATCCGAAAGTGGTTCCTCGGGCCGGGCATCGAGTGCCGGGGCTCGCGCCTGGTCCCGACCCAGGCGAACGGTCTGCCCGCCTACGGGCAGTACCGCCGCCGCCCCGACGGGAGCTACTACCCGTGGTCGCTCCAGGTCCTCGAGATCTCAGACGGCCGGATCGTCGGGCTCAACTACTTCCTCGAGACGGCGCGCCTGTTCCCGCTCTTCGGCCTGCCACCGGTGCCCGACCAGTAGCGCCGCACAGGGCGGGAAGACGTCCTCGAGCCCGAAGAACGCGAGCAGCTCCCGCAACTCGTCACCAGGGTTGCGCAGGCCCATCGGGCGTCCGAGCCGCCTCGCGGTGAGCTGCATCCGCGCCAACGCGTCGACGGCGACGGCGTCCGGCTCGATCAGCCCGCTCACGTCACAGATGAGCGCGTCGACGTCGCTGCGATCGAGCAGGGCGCGCACTCGTTCGCACAACGCCGGAACGTCCCGGCGGGTGATCGCGCCACCGACGGCGAGCACGACCGCGCTGGGTGGTGCGGGCCTCGGCCACGGGCTCGGTGGTGTCATGGGCCATCCCTCGCGAGCAGCCAACCGCCCACGCCCCTCGCGTGGCGGCGATTCAGCTCAGACCGCCGCTCGAGGGAAAACTCATCGCCGTCAGGCCGGCTTCGTACACTGCCCGCCGATGCCGGCGCTCGACCCCCTCGAACGGTTTCGTCTCGATGGCCGGGTCGCGATCGTCACCGGTGCAAGCTCTGGGCTGGGAGCGCGGTTCGCGCGTGTGCTGGCGGGAGCAGGCGCGCGGGTCGTCCTGGCGGCGCGGCGCGAGCAGCGGCTCGAGGATCTCGCGGGCGAGCTCGACGGAGCCCTGCCGGTTCGATGCGACCTCGCCGACCCGGAGGCGGCGGGTGCGCTGGTCGACGCCGCGCTCGCGGAGTACGGGCGCGTCGACGTGCTCGTGAACAACGCCGGGACCAACGAGGTGATCCCGGCGCTGGAGCAGCCCCCGGAGCGGTTTCGGGCGATCGTGGACGTGAACCTCGTGGCGCCGTTCGCACTCGCCCAGCGGGCGGCGCGCGTGATGATCGAGGCCGGCCGGCCCGGCGCGATCGTCAACGTGGCGTCCATCTGGGGCGTGGTCGGTGTCGGCCAGATCAGCGATGCCGCCTACGCCGCGTCGAAGGGTGGGCTCGTGAACCTGACCCGCGAGCTCGCCGCGCAGTGGGCACGACGAGGCGTGCGGGTCAACGCGCTCGCTCCCGGTTGGTTCCCGAGCGAGATGACGCTGGGCACGATGTTCGGCGACGAACGCGCCGAACGGTGGGTCGCGACCCGTGCGCCGATGGGGCGCGGCGGCGAAGAGCACGAGCTCGACGGTGCGCTCTTGTTCCTCGCCAGCGACGCGAGCAGCTACATGACCGGACAGGTGCTGCTCGTGGACGGCGGGTGGACCGCCGTATGAGGAAGGCCGAGCAGTGCGCTCCGCGACTCACGCGTGTACGTCAGCGGGACGCGACGCAACGGCTGGCTCGAGGCGGCCGCCGACGGGACCGTGCTGAATGTGAACGTCTCGTAGGAATCAGGCGCTCAGACGGTCGCCTTCTCCAGCACGTGGACCGCGCACGCGGATCCGAGCCCGATCACGTGCGTGAGCCCGACCTTGGCGTTCTCGATCTGGCGGTCGCCTGCTTCGCCCCGCAGATGGGTCGTGACCTCGAAGAGGTTGGCGACCCCGGTAGCGCCGAGCGGGTGGCCCTTCGAGATGAGGCCGCCGGAGACGTTCACGGGGGTCGTGCCGTCGCGCCACGGGCCCCGCTCGTCGATGAACTTGCCCGCCTCGCCGGGGGCGCACAGGCCGAGGTTGTCGTAGTGGATGAGCTCGGCAGTCGCGAAGCAGTCGTGGAGCTCGACGAGATCGAGATCCTGGGGGTCGACGCCCGCGGTCTCGTACGCCTCTTGCGCCGCCGCCCGCGTCAGGGTGTTGACGTCCGGCTGGACCTGGTCGGACTCTGTCCAGGGGTCGGAGGTCATCACCGACGCCGAGATCCTCACCGCCCGCTTCCGTTGCTCGTCGGACAGGGTCCTGAGCTTCTCCTCCGACACCAGCACGACGGCGGCGGCGCCGTCGCCGGTCGGGCAGCACATCAGGAGCGTGTTGGGGTACGCCATCATGTCGGCGCCCATGATCTCCTCGAGTGAGAACGCCTTCTGGTACTGCGCCAGCGGGTTCAGCGTCGAATGCTGGTGGTTCTTCTCGGCGACCTTGGCGAACTGCTCGAAGTCGACGCCGTCGTGCGCGTTGGCGTACTCCATGCCGGCCTGGGCGAACACCCCGGGCATGAGCGTGGTGCCGACGCGTCCCTCGACGCTCATCACCGATCCATACCGGCCGGAGGGCTCGAACACGTTCTTGTCGGAGCGCGGGGCGCTGCCGAGCAGTCCGGCCTTGCCCATCTGCTCGAGGCCCACGGCGATGCCCGTGTCGGCCTCGCCCGCCTTGATCGCCATGTAGACGCAGCGGATCGCGGTGGCCCCGGTCGCGCACGCGTTGGCCACGTTGTAGACCGGGATGCCGTTCTGGCCGACCTGCTTCTGAAGTCGCTGGCCGACGCCACTTGCCGCCTCCATGAGGTTGCCCGCGCCCATGACCTCCATGTCGGTCATCGTCATGCCGGCGTCGTCGAGCGCCGCCATCGTGGCCTCGGCGCCGAGGTCGATCAGGTCCTTGTCGGGGTACCGGCCGAACCTCGTCATCGAAGCGCCGATGATCCAGACGTTGTCTCCGCTCTCGCCGTTGCTTGCCATGCGTTGCTCCTAAACGGGCTCGTAGCCGAACACGACTGCCTCGGTGCCCTCGTCGTCCACGCC
>JAPSGP010000544.1 GCA_031177445.1 Acidimicrobiia bacterium | reverse complement strand
CTCGGGCACGCCCGAGGCGCTCGCCGAGCTCATGCATAAGGCCGGCGCTCTTACCGAGCGCGTGCTTGGACGCACGTCGGCGGTGGGTCGCATACAGCTCCTCCTGACACAGGCGGGCTGGTCGCTTCGACCCGGTGAGTTCGCTGCCGTGCTCGGAGCTTCGTCGTTGGGGATCGGGCTCGTGGTGTGGTTCTTGTCTTCGCAGCTGATCCTCGGACTCGTGGGAGCCATCGCCTGGGGCGCGGGGCTCCTATCGCTCGTTGCCGGTAGGGGCCGGGCCCGCACGCGAAAGATCGAAGAGCAGCTGCCTACAGTGTTGCAACTGCTGGCGGGCTCGCTCGATGCTGGGTCGTCGGTCCTACACGCTTTCGAGATAGTCGTTATCGAAGGCGACGCGCCTCTGTCTACGGAGTTCGCGCGCGTGGTGGCCGAGACGAAGGTCGGCCGTCCGCTCAACGAGTCGCTCGAGGCCCTCGCCGCGCGCATCGGGTCGCGCGACCTCGACTGGACGGTGGAGGCGATCCGCATACAGCACCAAACGGGTGGCAAGCTCGCCGACACGCTGCGCGTGCTTGCCGAGTTCATGCGCGCTCGCCTCGAGGTGCGTGGCGAGGTGCGAGCGCTGTCCGCCGAGGCCAGGCTCTCTGCCAAGGTGCTCACGGCTCTGCCGATCCTTCTCGGCCTGTTCTTCTTCGCTTTCCGCCGCGGATACTTCGCGCCGTTGTACTCCACCGGCGTCGGTCGAACGATGCTCGTCATCGGGTCGGTCGGCATCGTGGTCGGCTCGCTGTGGATGCGGCGTCTCGTTCGAGTGGAGGTGTGATATGGAAGCAATCTTGCTCTTGGGTGCGCTAACCGTCGCCGGAGGGATCGGCGCGGCGTCCGTTGGGTTGGGGAGGTCGTTGAGCGCGCGCCGCGTGGACGGTTCGATCGAAGCGATCGCATCCGACTCAACCGATCTCCACCGAGCCGAACTTTCGCGTCCCTTCATGGATCGGCTGCTCGGCCCGGCGTCGGGTGTCTTCGAGCGCGCCGTGCGTTCCGTGACCCCGTCGTGGTGGATCAAGCGGCTACGCACGAACGCCGGCTTGGCCGGCCTCGGACGACTGGGAGTCGAGGGCGCTCTCGCGTTGAAGGCCGTGGTCGCCATCGGTGGAGCCTTCATCTTCGCGGCAGGATCAACGATCGTTGGGATCAGTGCCGGCGGCACGACGTTGTGGACGGTTGTGGGCGCCGTCGTCGGTTTCTTCGTCCCCGACGTTCTGATCGCCCACCGAGCCGAGGCCAGACAGGGTGAGATCCGCCGGACCCTGCCCGAGGCCCTCGACCTCATGGCTATCGCCGTTCAGGCCGGCACCGGGCTCGAGCAAGCCGTCGAGCTCGTCGCCCGGCGGCTGCCGGGTGCACTCGGCGAAGAGTTGCATCGCATGCTCCAGGAGGTGCAGTTGGGAGCCTCGCGGCGCGAGGCCCTGAACCATCTGCGCGATCGGACGGAGGTCCCCGAGCTCTCGACTTTCGCGTTGTCGCTGGCCCAAGCGGACGCGCTCGGCAGCCCGCTCGGCGAGGTGCTAAGAGTTCAGGCTCAAGAGATGCGGATGCTTCGACGTCAGCGAGCGCGTGAGACGGCGGCGAAGGTTCCGGTCAAGCTCCTCTTCCCGTTGCTGGTCTGCATCTTCCCCGCGCTGGGGATAGTCGTGATCGGCCCCGCGATCATCTCGATCATGGGTGCGTTCGGCGGCTAGCCAGTACCCGGCAGACGTCGAGGGTCTGCGGGTCTCGCTTCTCCGGCTGCATGAACGCGGCGGCCGTGCCGATCGCGAGTGAGATCATCATGGTCGCGGCGAGGAAACCGACGAACGTCTCGGCGAGCTGCAGCTCGAGCGCGAACGCCCACAAGTAGACCACGATCACGGAGAAGAAGACGTTCAGCGCGCCGCGGCTGATCACGGTCCGGGGGGGCCCGCCGGCGGGCCCCCCGCCGGCCGCGCGGAGGGGGGCCCCACGGCCAACTGTACCACAACGACCCCCCCGCCCCCCCACGCCGGCCAGCCCGGCGCGGGGGCCCC
>JAPSGP010000543.1 GCA_031177445.1 Acidimicrobiia bacterium | reverse complement strand
ACGGTGCCGGCGACCACTCTCGGCGCGACGTAGCGTCCGGTGCGGCGATCCTCCATGGTCGGGCTCTTGGGGCGGCGGGCGGTGTGGGACCCGGCGCCCATGAGCTCGATGTCGTCGCCGTCGATTCCGGCATTCTCGAGCCGCTGGATCGCACGGCGAGCGCCCTCCATCGAGGCGAAGCGAGCGGCCAACCTCGGTGCAGCGATTCTGGTCATGACCACTTTCTTCCCAGATCGCGGTGCCGGAAAAACGCAGCCGGACGGGTTGGCTACCCTGCGGCGATGGCGTTCCGCGGCTGGCCTGCAGAGGCGATCGAGTTCTACGAGGGGCTCGAGGCCGACAATTCGAGGACGTACTGGCAGGCGCACAAGCAGGACTACGAGAAGCTCGTGCGCGGCCCGATGAACGAGCTGCTCTCCGAGTTGGCTCCAGAGTTCGGCGAGGGAAAGATCTTCCGTCCGAACCGCGACATCCGCTTCAGTCGCGACAAGTCGCCGTACAAGACGGCGATCGGAGCGACGCTCGCGCGCGGCGGTTACATCCAGTTCTCGGCCGACGGTCTCGCCTCCGGCTCCGGCCTGTACATGCCAGCACGCGACCAGCTCGCCCGCTTCCGCGCGGCGGTCGCCGACGACAAGTCGGGGAAGAAGCTGGTCGACATCGTCGCAACCGCTCGGCGTTCCGGCATGGAGATCTCGGCCCACGATTCGCTGAAGACCGCGCCCAAGGGCTACCCGAAGGACCATCCTCGGATCGAGCTCCTGCGCTACAAGGGCATCATCGCGTGGAAGCAGTGGCCGATCGGGGCGTGGCTCGGGACCAAGAAGGCGAAGGACCGGGTCGTCACCTTCCTGCGTGCGGCCGGGCCCCTGAACAAGTGGCTCGACACCAACGTCGGCCCGTCGACTCTTCCCGACTGATCACGCGGGCCGGTTCGCCGGGCGGACGCAGATCTCAGTCGATCCTCCTGCCGGGAGCTCGAGGCTGAGGCCACGACCGATGCCGGCGAGATCGAGGAACGAGCGCTGATCGGCGTTCACGTGCGTGCGCTGCTGCGCTGCCGTTCGACCGTCGGCGAGGCGCACCCCCAACTCGCCGTCGACCGCGCTACGGATCGCCAGGACCGTCCGATCAGGAACAATCAGCTCGATCCTCGGTGCGCCAGTATTCGACTGGAACGTCGTACATCCGGGCGAACTGGGGAGCGTCGACGTCCCTGGGGCCGGCTCGAGAAGCACGCTCCCCCGCCGTGGCACGCGGGGCTGTCGTCGAGAGAAACGAGCACGGATCCGCAAGCTGGCCGCGGGGCGTCGTTCGGGGGTGAGCTCCGGCAGCGACGGCAACGCGTCGTCGGTGGCCATCATTCTGAGATGTGACGTCGTGATGGCGTGCGCCGACGCTTCGTCGACGACCACGTCGGGCAGGTAGGGACCGTCGTTGAGCACGGCGGCGGTCGAGAGCATGCGCCTCCGCAGCGCCTGCTCGCGCGCATCTTCCCGATCGACGGCGTCGACGAGCGCATCCGCGCCCGAGTTGACGATCATCGCTCCGAGCAACACGACGATCGTGAGCCGCACGAGATCGTTGCGCACGAGACGCAGCGCGTCCCAGACGAGCAGTCCGACCGCCGGGAGCAGGAGCGCGAGGGTGATGTACGCGTACCGCTCCGGGATCGCGCTGTAGCCGGTGCTCGCCGACAGGCGGCCCAGGCCGACGGTGGTCTGGTACACGAGCGCACCCGCCGCCATCGCGAATGCCGGCGCAGCGGCACCACGCGCGAGGCGGAGGCGAAGGACGATCCAACCTGCGAGGACGAACACGAGGCCGAGGGCGATGCGCCGGGTGATCGCGCTCTCGAAGGGCAGCCACTGCAGGAACCCGCGATCGATGGTCGCGGTGAGGCCTTTGGCGACGTAGAGCGGCAGGTGCGGAAGATCGTTCAGCTTCGCCGCCTCCGGGGGCCGGTTCTCACGCAGCTCGGTGAAGAACCAGATGCCGTACACGCACACAGCGGGCCCGACGACGACCGTCGCTCGCTGCCACCCTCGACGGATGAGCACGACGAG
>JAPSGP010000542.1 GCA_031177445.1 Acidimicrobiia bacterium | reverse complement strand
CGGCCGAGCTTGCCGCGCTGGCCGGGGTGTTGGCCGCGATCGGCGCGTTCTACACGCACCGGACGTTCGGGCTCAATCGTCAGGGGCAGATCACGGAGCGCTTCACGCGCGCCGTCGACCAGCTGGGCAACCGCGAGAGCATCGACGTGCGGCTTGGTGGCATCTATGCGCTTGAGCGGCTGGCGCGCGAGTCGCGCGAGGACCACGGCCCGATCATCGAGATCCTCACCGCCTACGTCCGCGAGCACACCCGCTCCGACCCTGCAGAGCAGCACAGCGCCCCGGCTGCCAACGAGCAGGAGAGTGCCCGGGCTGGCAGCAAGGTCCCCCCGACCGACATACAAGCCGTGCTGACCGTGCTCGGCCGCCGGACGGTCGCCTACGACCCTCCCGCGCCATGGCGGATCAACCTCGCGCTCGCGCACGCCGAAGGAGCCACCCTCCACGGCGCCCACCTCCAACGAGCCATCCTCTACGGCGCGCACCTCCAACGAGCCATACTCACCGAGGCGCACCTCGAAGAAGCGCGCCTCGACGGCGCACGCCTTGAAGGAGCCATCCTCGATGGCGCGCACCTCGAGGAAGCGCGCCTGGATGGCGCATACCTGCAAGAAGCCCGACTCGCCGGCGCTCACCTCGAGGAAGCGCGCCTCGACGGCGCACGCCTTGAAGGAGCCATCCTCGATGGCGCGGACCTGGGAGAAGCCCGCCTCTACGGCACTCACCTCGAACGAGCCATCCTCGATGGTGCGGACCTTGAAGAGGCCCGTCTCTACGGCGCGCACCTCGAAGGTGCCGTTCTTGCGCGTGCGAAACTCCGAGGGGCGGTTCTCGCCGGAGCGACATGGTCGGAGGCCACGGTTTGGCCGGATGGGTTTGACCCGGGGCCGGTGACGGTTCCGGAGGGTGCAGAGTGACGGTGGCATCTCTGTGCTAGTCGTGGGGTCGGCGGTTTTCGCCCCCCAGATTGCGGTGAGCGGTCCGGGTTGGCTCGCGCGGGCCCGGTGAGGTCTTCGGGGGGGTCCAGCGGCCCTGACGGAGTTCGGCTCCGTAGCGCTGCTGACGGGCGCGGGCGCCGTCGCGCTCTGGGTTGCTGTCGCGATCGACGAGCTCGGCCGATCGCCTCCACCGGGTCCTGCTCCTGGCCGACACCCGGCCAGCGCTTCATCGAGCTCTGCGCGAGACCGCTCGCTCGGGGCTACTCTCGCGATGCGGGCGTGCCTCCATCGCTTCGACTTGTCCGGTCAAAGCCGAGGCTACGCCCGCCTCAGTTTGCTTGGGCATTCGGGACGGCACCCGTCGGAGATCTCGATAGGTCAGCGTCGACCGGGACGGACCGCGAATCCCGTGGCTGAAGCTCGAGCGCGAGAAGCCGGATCGGGCTGGTCTGGTGGATGTTGTTGTCGGGGGGTTGATCGCACCGTCGCCCGCTGACGGTGGGAGAACGGGCGAACGCCGGGACCGTGGTGCGCGAGCTGTGTCGTGGCGTGTCTATTCGGTTTGGGCGGCGAGGCCGCGGATGAGGACGTCGAGCCCGAACTCGAAGCGCTCGTCGGGTCCGCCTGACATCAGCTCGTCGGCGAGTTCGACGATGTTCGGGAAGCGGTTGGGGGGAAGCGAGCTGAGGTAGCCGCCGATCATCGCGATCACTTCTTCGGGGGGCAGTGGCTCGCCGGTGGGCGATGCGAGACCGAGCGTTTCCTCGTAGGCGTGCGCGCCGAGGTAGAGGCCGAACAGATCACCGGCCAGCGCGGCGACGCGGTCGGGCAGGCCGGCCGTGCGCAGCAGCGCGAGCTGCCATTCGCTGAGGCGCAGCATGTTCGGCCCCATCGGGATGCGCCCGAGCGACCAGCGCGCGATGTCGCGGTGTGATGCCAGCACGCGACGGGCTTCGCGCGCGAGCTCCTTGAGCTGCCGCTGCCAGCGTGCGGGGTCTGGCGGCGGCAGCTCGACCTCGCCTACGACGCGGTCAAAGACGAGTCCCAGCAGCTCGTCCTTGTTGGCGACGTGCCAGTAGATCGATGCCGCGCCGGTACCGAGTTCCTCGGCGACGCGGCGCATGCTCACGCCT
>JAPSGP010000253.1 GCA_031177445.1 Acidimicrobiia bacterium | reverse complement strand
GGAGCGGCGCCGCCTGTGCGCGAGACCTCGGATCCGGTCGACCGGCGGGTCGAGGAGCTGTACGACATCGTCCCGACCGCGCCCCGGCGGGCCTACGACATGCGCAAGGTGGTCGCCGCGCTCGTCGACGACGGCGACGTTCTGTGGATGAAGCCCGAGTGGGCAAAGAACGTCCTGACCGGTCTGGCCCGGTTCGGCGGGCGGTCTGTCGGCGTCGTCGCCAGCCAGCCGATGGTGCTCGGCGGCGCGCTCGACGTGAACGCGGCCGACAAGGTTGCCCGCTTCGTTTGGCTGTGCGACGCGTTCAACATCCCGCTCGTGTTCCTGCACGACGTGCCCGGCTTCATCGTCGGATCGGCGGTGGAGAAGCAGGGCATCATCCGCCACGGCGCCAAGATGCTGTTCGCGGTGTCGGAGGCCACGGTGCCGAAGATCAGCGTGGTCATGCGCAAGAGCTACGGCGCCGGGTACTTCGTGATGAACGGCACCGCGTACGAGGCCGACTACATCGTCGTGTGGCCGACTGCAGAGATCGCGGTGATGGGGCCCGACGGGGCCGTCAACATCATCCACCGCAAGACGATCGAGGCGGTTCGCGAGGACGAGCGCACGCAGAAGCGGCTCGAGCTGGCCGAGGAGATCCGCCAGAACATCGATCCGTACATCGCCGCCGGGCACGCGCAGGTCGACGACGTGATCGACCCCGCCGAGACCCGCCACGCGATCTGGCGCGGGCTCGAGATCACCCGCGACAAGCAGGTCGACCGTCCGTGGCGCAAGCACGGCGTGCTGCCGGTCTAGGCCCGATTCCAGCGAGCATGGGTCGATCGACCCACCTCAGTCGTGGCTGTTCGACCAATGCTCGGCTTGCGTGGACCGTTAGGCTGCCCGGCCGTATGGCCGAGATCCGGGCGGAGATCACCGCGAACGTGTGGCAGGTCGTGGCCGAAGAGGGGCAGATGGTGGCCGAGGGCGACGAGATCGTGATCCTCGAGTCCATGAAGATGGAGATCCCGGTGGTGACCGAGATCCCGGGCGTGGTGCGCGAACTCCACGTGCAACCCGAAGACGTGGTGCAAGAGGGCGATCTCATCGCCGTCATCGACGAGACATAGCGCGTGATTCGCTGGGATCGGCGCGGCCTCGTCGGCGTCGCCACGATCGATCGTCCGGAGAAGCGGAACGCGCTGAGCGCCGATCTCTGCCGGCAGATGCACACAGTGCTCGAGGAGAACCCAGGGCTGCGGGCGGTGGTGGTGACCGGGGCCGGGGACAAGGCGTTCTGCGCCGGCGCCGACCTCGTCGTGCGCACCGAGGACTCCTCCGGTGGGAGTGGCGACTCGTTCAATCCGCCATTCGAGGCCATGCTCGACGCGCTGGTGGCGTACCCGGCCCCGGTGATCGCGGCCGTCAACGGGCACGCGATCGGGGCCGGGATGCAGCTCGCAGTCGCATGCGACCTGCGGGTGGCGGCCCCGAACGCCACCTTCGGGATCCCCGCGGCCAAGCTGGGTGTGTTCCTGAGCCCGGAGAACGTCGCTCGGTTGGCCGCGCTCGTGGGGCTGGGACCGGCACGTGACCTGCTGCTGACCGCTCGATCGCTCGACGTCGACGAAGCCCAGGCCGTGGGGCTCGTCCAGCGTCGCGCTGACGACGCGCTGGCGGCGGCGCTGGAGCTCGCCGAGGAGGTGGTGACGCTGGCGCCGATGACGGTGCAGGGCAGCAAACACGCGCTCAACCTCGTCGCGGGCGACCTCGAACCCGCGACCCGTGCCGCGATGCGGGCGCTGCAGGAGCAGGCGTTCAGGAGCGACGACCTGCGCGAGGGCCTGGCCGCATTCGCAGAGAAGCGCACTCCGCGCTTCGAAGGCCGCTGAGGCTGCCACCCGCGTGGACAGGAGAGCCGACGCGGGCGACACTTCACCTCTCGATCTCGACAGGCTCGCCCAGACGCGGCTGACTCGCCGCCGATTGCTGGGTGCGGCGGCGGCGGCCGGGGCGCTGGCGGCCTGCGGTGCTGGCGGCGTCGACGGCCGGAGCCGGACCGGGGCGACGACGCGATCGATCAGCGCTCGAACCCCGCGCCTGTCCGATGATCCGTTCACGCTCGGGGTCGCGTCAGGGGACCCCCTTGACGACGGTGTCGTGCTGTGGACCCGGCTGGCACCTGAGCCGGTCGTCCCGGGCGGCGGGATGCCGCCCGACGACGTGAAGGTGGCGTGGGAGGTGCTGGACGACGAGCGCCGTCGGGTGGTGGCGTCGGGTCGCGCCCGCGCCCGTTCCGACCAAGCCCACTCGGTCCACGTCGACGTGCGCGGGCTCGACGCCGATCGGCCCTACCGCTACCGCTTCATGACAGGCGACTTCGAGACGCCGCTGGCGCGCACCCGCACGGCGCCGGCGCCCCGGTCGCGCGGCCGGCTGTGCATGGGCCACGTCTCGTGCCAGATGTTCGACCATGGCTATTACCACGCCTACGCCGATATCGCCGCCGACGAGGACCTCGACCTCGTGGTGCACTGCGGCGACTACATCTACGAGCGCGCCTACGGGGGCTCGGTGCGCCCCGATCCTCTTCCAGATGCGGTGACCGTCGACGACTACCGCGCCCGTTACGCGCTCATGCGTTCCGATGCCGACCTGCGGGCAGCCCACGCCCGTTGCCCGTGGTTGACCACCTGGGACGACCACGAGGTCGACGACAACTACCAGGGGTCGGCGCCCAGCGCCGAGAGCTCCACGCCGGACCCGTCGGCATTCGCGACCCGCCGGGCTGCCGCCTACCGGGCGTGGTGGGAGCACATGCCGGTGCGCGTCGACCCGCCCGATGGCCCCGCGCTGCGGATCCACCACCGCGTGGGCTGGGGTCGGCTTGCCGAGCTCATGGTGCTCGACACCCGCCAGTACCGCTCCGACCAGGTGTGCGCGACTGGGGCCTTGGACATCGGCCCGCGCTGCGACGCCGCGTTCTCTGACGACTTCACCATGCTCGGAGCCCGGCAGGAGCGGTGGCTCGATCGCCGCCTGGCACGCGCCGACGCCGCCTGGACTGTGCTCCTCCAGGGTGTTCCGGTGTTGCAGTGGCGGTTCGCGCCCGGCAACTCGGTCTGGAACCTCGACGGGTGGGACGGCTATCCCGTCGCCCGCGACCGCCTACTCGGCTCCCTGCGCACGTCGACGGCACCGAACCCGGTGGTGCTCACCGGCGACGTGCACTCGTCGTGGGTCGGTTCGCTCGTCGAGGACTTCGACGACCCGGCATCACCGAGCATCGGGACGGAGCACATCGGGCCCGGCGTCACGTCGCCAGCATCGCCCGCCGTTCGGGGCGTCCTTCCGGCGGTTCTCGACCAAGGTCCCCACATTCGCTGGGCGGAGGCGGAGCACCGGGGATGGGTGCGTCACGAGGTGACGTCCGACGAGTGGCGCACCGAGTACCGCTTCGTCGACGACGCGACCCTGCCGACCAGTGCGGTCAGAACCGCGACCAGATGGGTTACGCCCACGGGTGGCGTCGTGACCGAGGCCTGATGACACCGGATCGCGCTCAGTAGTTGTTGGGGATCACGCGCTCGAGGAAGTAGTAGAAGACCGCCAGCGCCACCGCGAACGGTATGACACCGGTGATCCAGGTCATCCACCCGGGATGCCGGTGGAACCACAGCCACCACAGCAGCCCGACGAACGCGGCGGCGATGCCTGCGATCACGGTGGGGGTCCGCGACTCCCGCTCGCCCGTCAGCCCGAATGTGAGCTTCTCTTGCGGCGGTGGGGGTGGCGGAGCGGGCGCCGGCGGGTCGGGGTCATCGAGCGTCGCGAAGACGATCAGCCGCTTCGCCGCCGAGTAGCGCGGATGGCACGTCGTGAGTGTCAGGGTCGTCAGCGTCTCCTCTTGGCCCGTGATCGGGTTCACCTGGGTTCGGGGCTCGAGGACCTCGACCCGGTCGGGCGTCACCTCGAACGGGTCCTCGCTCAGCACGTAGCGCCAGTTCCCGGTGAGGGTCTGGACGAAGATCTCGTCCCCGGTCGTGAGCTGGTCGAGCTCGCCGAACGGCGCGCCGTACGTGGTGCGATGGCCGGCGATGCCGGCGTTGCCGATCTGGCCTGGAAGCGGTGTCCCGACGTAGTGGCCGGGCCCCTTCCGGAGATCCTCGACCGTGGTGCCCTCGACGACGATCTTGTCGACGGCGATTTTCGGGATACGGATCCGTGCCACCGGCTCGCCCTCGACCGGCACCGGCGGTGCTTCGAGCGGCGGGAGGGTCGTCGTCGTGACGCTCGGCGCCGTGGTCGCGGTCGTTGTCGGCGTGGGATTGCCCCGCTCACGCAGGTCCTCCGCGAACTGCCGCTTCAGGTCGTCCTGGGCCTGGGCCTCGTAGATCCCCGTGCCCCAGAGCTGGTAGGCGACGAACAGGAGGATGAGCAGGCCGACGGTGATCAGCGCCTTCCCGACGCCGCCGATCACCCTGCGCACGGGCGCACGTTAGGCGAGCCCACCTTCGTCGGGGTGTCTGGTTCGCCGGGTTCAGAAGCTCGTCCGTACACTCTGGTGCGCGCTCCTGGAGGGTTTGTTGCCCCTCGTCGTCCACCTTCGCTCTGCCGTCTGCCTCCTGGGCCGGTTCCCGGCCCTCGCCGGAGTCGATCTCGATGTCGCCGCCGGGGAGGTCGTCCTTCTCTCTGGTCCCAACGGCGCCGGCAAGTCGACGCTCCTCCGGCTCCTCGCCGGCCTGCATCAGCTCCATTCGGGCCACGCCACCGTCCTCGGGCACGATCTGTCGGTGGATCGCGCCGCCGCCCGCCCGTCGATCGGGCTCTTGGGGCACGAGACCCTGTGCTACGACGACCTCACCGTCCGGGAGAATCTCCGCTTTGCCGCCCGAGCTGGGGGCCGCAGCACCGCCGGGGCCGACCGGGCGCTGGAGCAGGTCGGCCTGATCGGGCAGGCCGGCGTCGAGCACGGCCGGCTGTCGGCAGGCCAGCGGCGGCGCCTCGCCCTCGCCGTCGCCCTCGCGCGTGACCCGCAGCTCCTGCTGCTCGACGAGCCCGGCATGGGGCTCGACGCCGAGGGCCGAGCCGTGCTCGAAGAAGTCATTCGAAGCGCGCCGTCGGAGGGGCGGACGGTGCTGCTGGCGTCGCACGAGCTAGACCGCAGCCGCGCCCTCGCCGACCGCGAGGCG
>JAPSGP010000541.1 GCA_031177445.1 Acidimicrobiia bacterium | reverse complement strand
GACGCTCTTCGTCACCGCGGACCACGACTCGGCCGGGAACATCTACGTCGTCTACGGCGAGAACGCGAAGTTCCACACGTACATGATCGCGACGAGCGCCGCGACGCTCATCGGCGCGAGCCCGGCGTGCCCGGACCCGACGGCGTCGACTGACCTGCCCCCCATGCGACCTGGCCTTTTCGGCGCGCCGGTGCAGGTCGACCGCGATGCCGTTCGCTCGACCGTGTTCCAGTGGGTGACCGCGGGTGGCGCTCCCGGCCGGGTCGCGGTCGTCTTCGCGGGCACCGAGACGGACGGCAACCCCAACACAGGCACGTTCAACGCGACGTGGAACATCTACGTCAACCAGTCGCTAAACGCGAATGCGCCGGATGCCACCTTCAGCCAGGTCAAGGCGACGACGCACCCGTTTCACTACGACTCGATCTGCCTGAACGGCCTCGGCTGCGATCTCTCGGTACCGCCGGGTGACCGCTCCATGGCCGACTTCTTCGCGCTCGACTACAACCCGGTCGACGAGCGGATCTACGTCACCTTCAACCGCTCGAACAAGAAGCCAGACGAGGATCTCGGCCACGTCGCATCGCCGATGGTGGTGACCCAGATCGCCGGGCCGAGTCTCGGCGGCGGGACGATCGGACCGATCGCGAACCGTGTGCCGCTGCGCTCGTCCTCCGTCGACAAGACGGACGACGCGCTCTCTGGCTACTCGTTCCTTGCCCCCGGGACGCCGCCACCGGATGCGCTCAGCCCGCAGACGAACGAGCCGGCGGGCGACTTCACGTCGGTCTCGATCGGGCCCGAGCTCGACCTCGTCGACGACTCTGAGGTCGCAGACGGCGGGTTCACGGTGACACTCCGAGTGGCGAACCTCTCGAACGCGGAGCTGCAGAGCACGATGACAAGGACCCGCTCACAATCGCTGCTCTGGATCTGGCGGTTCACGAACGGTTACCAGGACGCGGCGGCGAGCGCCCGCTGGAACCCCGCGCAAGGCTTCACGTTCGGGTTCAACGACTTCACGACCGGTATCACGCCGTGCGCGCCGGCTGGGCCGGGGTCGTCGGCGAGCGAGAAGTGCATCCTCTATCCGGGCGACCAGCCCATTCAGGGGGACGTGAACCAGGCGACCGGCACGATCAGGATGAGCGTGCCGCGATTCCTGCTGCGTGCGCTGAGCGGGCCCACGGGGCCGGGCCAACGGCCGACCGAGGTGCCGGCTACGGCTGGCTCGCGGCTCTACGACGGGACGGCGTTCTCGCTCGGAAACACGCTCTCCGCGGTCCAGACGCTTCAGTCGTTCCTGTACCCGCTCGACAACACGCCCTCCATGGACTTCGTGATTCCGGCGGGTGGCGGCGGGCCCACCGGCGTGCCGTGCAAGATCACGGGCGGCGGGACGCTCGCGACAAACGGCGGGAAGTTCAGCCTGAACGTCCATGTCGGGACGCCGCCGAAGGGGTCCGTCTCGTATCGCGATACCACCACCGACTTCAACTCCACCTCGATCACCGCGGCGACCTGTGCGGATCCTTCGCACGGTGAGATCCGCGGCGCAGGCAAGGACGGCAACGACAGCGTGACGTTCGTACTGGAGGTCACCGACGGCGGCGAGTCCACGAGCGACGTCTTCTCGTTGACCCTGACCCCGGGTGGCAGCCGCAGCGGGACATTGAGCAAGGGCAACATCCAGATCCACAAGCAATGAGCCATGCAGGGGAGGGGGCCCTCGGCTCCCTCCCCTGACAGACTGAGCGCATGAGCATTCGAGCGACCTGCCTCCTCGTAGCGCTCGTGGCCGTCGCGACGGTTGGTTGTGCAGGCGACGACGGCTCGCTGACGAAGGCGGAGTACGAGGAGAAGGTGCGCACGACGTACGCCGGCGTGCAGGAGGCGTTCGCGCAGACGAACGTCGCCTCGCTCGATGACCTGGCTGGCCGCATCGAGGACGCACAGGGCGAGCTTCGCGACGCCGCGGACGAGCTCGAGGCGGTCGAGCCGCCCGAGGAGGTCGAGACGGAGCATGCCGAGGTGGTCGCCGGGCTTCGCGCGTACGCCGACGACCTCGACCGGC
>JAPSGP010000252.1 GCA_031177445.1 Acidimicrobiia bacterium | reverse complement strand
ACTCAGCGCGCGCGGACTCAGCGCGCGCGGACTCAGCGCGCGCGGACTCGGGGCGCGACGACTCGGGGCGCGAGGGCGCGGGACGCGCTTGCGCGGGCGGCTCCGCGGCGGGGGGATTCGACGCCGCGAGGAACGCTTCGACCGCGCTCTCCCCGCCGGTGTCACCGCCGCGAGTGCCGGAGTCCGCGACCGCCGTCGTGGGCCGGGGCACGACCACGTCGTGCTGCTCGGGACGCTGCCCCATGTTCAGGCTGAACGACCCGAGCTTGGACAGCTCGGCTTCGACCGCCTCACGCAGGCGCGTGCGGTATTCGCGCTCGAACTGCTCGAGTGCGTCGACATCGGCATTCAGCGCGCTGCGCCGGCCCCCGAGGTCGGCGACCTCTGCCTCGAGGCGGGCGCGCTCGGACTCGTGGATCTGGCGCGCGGTGGCCTCGGCGTCGTCGACGATGCGCCGCGACTTCGCCTCGGAGTCCTCCAGCAACTGCCGGGCGCGGGCCTGCGCCTCCGCCACGGCTTCGTCGGCCGCCTTCTGGGCGAGCACCAACGTGCGCTTCAGGATGTCCTCGGTCTCGCTCGCGGGCTCGCTCGCGGGGCGGCTCTCGGCCTGTGCCAGGCGCTCGGTGAGCTGGCGCAGCCGGTCCTGGAGCCCTTCGATCGTGGCAGCCGATCGCTCGAGCAGCTCGTCGACATCGTCCCGGTGATAGCCCCGGAAGCCCTCCCGGATATCGGTGTCGCGCAGCTCACGCGGGGTCACATCCATGACCGGCCATGCTACCGAGCGGCGCGCTCGGAGGGGGGATCTCTCCGGATCTCGCACGTTGCGGCGGGCCGCGGTGCCGCCGCCACCGCGGCTCGGGGACTCAGGCCTGACGGCAGACGATCTCCCGCAAGATGAACAGCGCGAAGAACGCGACCATGAACGACAGGTCGAACATCCCGACCGGCGGGATGATGCGCCGCAGCGGCGTGAGGACGGGCTCGGTCAGGTCGGCGAGGATGGCGCTGATCGACGACAGCGCCGTGCCCGGTCGTGCCGGGAACCAGGACAGAACCGCACGCGCAGCGAGCACGACGAGATAGACGGTGATGAACGCACACAGGAGGAACACGAGTCGTCAGATCCGGTACAGACCCTTGGCGCGCAGACGCTCCTTCTCTTCCTGCGACACATCGACGTTGTTCGGGGTGAGGAGGAACACGTGGTCGTCCACCTTCTGCATCGTGGCACCGACCGCGTACGCGAGCCCGCTCGAGAAGTCGATGAGCCGACGCTGGAGCTCACGGCTCAAACCGCGCAGGTTCAGCATCACCGGCTGCCCGGCCTTGAGCCGGTCGCCGACCTCCTGGGCGTCGTTGAAGCCCTGCGGCTCGACGACGTGCACGCGCGCCGCGGTCGGCTGCGTCCGCACGACCGCCGGGCGTGGCGGGGTCATGCTCGGCGTGTCGTCGCGAGGCACGGGACGAACCAGGCCCGTGTCGAGCGGCGCCTGCTCGCGGAACTCGGCCTGTGAGCGCACCGGGCCTGGAGGCGCGTTCTGCAGCTCGCGTACCGGCGCCGGCTCGCGCGTCTCGCGCACCGGCGGCGGCTCCTCGCCGTCGTCGTCATAGTCGTAGTCGGCGTAATCGTCGAACTCGTCGTCGTCCTGGAGACCCAGGTAGACCATCGCTCGACGCCACAACGAAGCCATGGCTCGCGACCTCCCCGGCTGTTCTGGAGCCTACCGTGCCCGCACGCGCAGTCGGTGACACATCGTTCCGGTACGTGCCTAGTTCGCCGGTGTCATCGACAGCTCGTCTGCCGCTCGCCGAACAGTGCCCGACCGACACGCACCATGGTTGCGCCCTCCTCGACTGCGATCTCGAAGTCCTCGGTCATGCCCATCGACAGGTGACGGAGCTCGAGCGAGACCGCCAACTCGCGCAGCGAAGCGAAGGCACGACGGGGATCCTCGGTGCGCGGCGGGATCGTCATCAATCCCTCGACCCGCACCTGCCCGGCCCGCAACGCATCGACGAGCGCGGGCACGTCCGACGGGTCGCACCCGCCCTTTTGCGGCTCGGCGCCCAGGTTGACCTCCACCAGCACCTGGGCACCGGGCGCGTGACGGGCCAGCGGCGTCGCGAGCACGGCTCGGTCCACGGAGTGCCACCACGACACCAGGCTCGACAGCGAGCGCACCTTGTTGCGCTGAAGCCGGCCGAGGAAGTGCCAGCGCACCCCGAGCCCCTCGAGCGCGGGCGCCTTCGCGACGAGCTCCTGGGCACGGTTCTCGCCGACGTCGGTGAGGCCCGACTCGATCGCCTCGCGGACGCGCTCGACCGGAACGGTCTTCGCGGCACCGATCAACCGCACGCCGTCGGGATCCCGGCCAGCGCGCCGCGCCGCGGTCTCGATTCGCCCGCGCACGTCGGCGAGCGCGTGGGCGATCGCCGTCATGGCTCGCGCACGACGACCACGGCTTGGCGTCCGGTGACCCCGGCGCGGCGATGGGAGAAGTGATCGGGCGACTCGAACGTGCACACGTCGACGTCGGTGCTCGCGCCGACGCCGGCACGGGCCAGCGCGGCGTGTACTCCGGCACGAAGGTCGAGCGCAGGCGCCCCGCCTCGCGTACGCGCTCGTACCGCCGGACCGAGCCGGGACGCGACGCGATCGAGGTCGACCGGCGAGAACTCGTAGTTCGCGGCCGAGATGCAGGGCCCGACCACCGCGCGAATCGTGTTCGACCCGAGCGAGCGAATCTCCTGGACGGTCCCTTCGATCACACCCGCGGCCAGTCCTCGCCAACCGACGTGGACCGCGGCCACGACCGAGCCCGCGACCAGCGCGACCGGCGCGCAGTCGGCGGCGATCACGACGAGCGGGATCCCAGGCCGGTCGGTGACCAAGGCGTCGCCGGGGGCGCCACCGTCGGCCGCCGTACGCACCCGGGCAACGCCCGCCCCGTGCACCTGGCGGACCCAGGCCCAGTTCGCGGGGTCGCCGGCCGCGCCACCGAGGCGCTCCCCCAGCCGTGTCCGGTTCTCGGACACCGCCGAGTGCTCGTCACCGGTGTCGAACCCCAGGTTCGCGGTGTCATACGGCGGTCGAGAGACGCCTCCGTGCCGATCCGTGAAGACGACGCGAGCGCCGCCGACCTCGAGGTCGACCGCCAACTACTTCAAGAACTCGGGTACGTCGAACTCGTCGTCGTCGAACTCGCCCGAGCCGCCGAGGGCGGTCTCCTCGTCCCGCAGCCCGAGCGCCGGTGCCCGGAAGTCGCTGCCGAGGCGCCGCTCGCCACCACGCTCACCGTCGTAGCGATCGAACCCGGCCGCGATCACGGTCAGGCGGACCTCGTCGCCGAGCGCGTCGTCGATCACCGCTCCGAAGATGATGTTGGCGTCGGGGTGCGCGGCCTGGCAGATGATCTCGGCGGCCTCGTTCACCTCGAACAGCCCCAGGTCGGACGGCCCCGAGACGTTGAGGAGGATGCCGCGGGCGCCCTCGATGCTGGCCTCGAGCAGCGGGCTCGACATCGCCGCCCGGGCCGCGTTCACGGACCGGCCTTCGCCCGACGAGTAGCCGATGCCCATGAGCGCCGAGCCGGCGTCCTTCATGATCATCTTCACGTCGGCGAAGTCGGTGTTGATGAGGCCGGGCGTGGTGATGAGGTCGGTGATGCCCTGCACACCCTGCAAGAGGACCTCGTCGGCCATCTTGAAGGCGTTGAGCATCGACGTGCGGTCGTCGGACACCTGGAGCAGCCGGTCGTTCGGGATCACGATGAGCGTGTCGAGCTTGCCCTTCAGCGCCTGGATGCCGTTCTCGGCCTGGACCGACCGTCGCCGGCCCTCGAACTGGAACGGGCGCGTGACGATGCCCACGGTGAGCGCGCCGACGCTCCGCGCGATCTCCGCGATCACGGGAGCGCCGCCGGTGCCGGTACCGCCGCCCTCGCCCGCGGTGATGAAGATGAGGTCGGCCCCCTTCAGCACCTCCTCGATCTCGTCGCGGTGCTCCTCGGCGGCGTCCTTGCCGACGTCGGGGTCGGAGCCGGCGCCGAGACCGCGGGTCCGCTCGCGGCCCACGTCGAGCTTGACGTCGGCGTCGCTGAGCAGCAGGGCCTGGGCGTCGGTGTTCACAGCGATGAACTCCACGCCCTTGAGCCCGGCGTCGATCATGCGGTTGATCGCGTTGCAGCCGCCGCCACCGATCCCGATGACCTTGATCACGGCGAGGTAGTTCTGGACGTCGTGCAGCATGTGGGCCTTCTTCTTCTTCGGGTACGGGGTCTCCACGGTCGGCTCGGGGACTCCGCCCGTCCCTTCCCCTCCGGCCCCCACCGGCTTCCCGCCTGCGTCGTTGCTGGTCAGGACCTCCGGTCGGTGTTCCCACTCTCGACCTCAACCTGAGGTCGAGAGTTATGTAAACCTGTGGTACGGGTCGATACCGTAGCCGAATCTGCGGTCCTGGTCAACGAGTGAGGCTGGTGTGGGCAGCACCATCGGTCAGCCCGTGACTGGTGCCCGGGGCGAGCGCACGTCGAGGTAGGTCGGGAACGGCGGCGTCAGGGTCCGCAACACGGCCAGCGCGACCAGCGCCTTCTCCCTCACCGCGGTCGGCGGACCGAGGCGGATCTCCGGGCCCGCCCGGACCCCGAGGGTGACGTCGGGCCCGCCGATCGTGACCCGCACGATCTCGCGCCGGAGCTCGGCCGGCACGGTCACGAGCACGCGGCCCGCGGGCGCGGGGGCGATCGAGGCGCCGGGCGACGGGATCGCCGCCACTCCGGTGAGCTCTGGGAGATCGGCCGGTGCCGCCGGCGCGGTGTCGAGCACCCGCCCCCGCTCGTCGATCAGTGCGATCTCCTCCGGCGAGCGTCGGGCCCAGAGCGCGGGCGCGCGCTCGGTGACGCGCACGGCGAGCTCGTCGGGCAGGTGGCGCTCGATCCGGGCTTCGTCGACCCAAGGAACCCGCTCCACCCGTCGGGCGACCGCGCCCAGATCGACGAATGCGATCGCGTCACCGGGCTCCACCCCGGTCGCGGCGCGGACGTCCGTCGGGCCGACCCGTTGAGCACCTGTCACCACGATGCGATCGACGTCGAGCAGCGGCGAGCGGACCACCAGCCAGCCCGCGGCGACGACCAGCGCGAGGACGCCGAGGCCGATCACCACCCGCAGGCGCCGCCGGCCGCGCT
>JAPSGP010000251.1 GCA_031177445.1 Acidimicrobiia bacterium | reverse complement strand
TCTCGTTCAGCATCCGGCCCGTGAACTTCGGGAACCAGTAGTAGATGGCGCCGAACCCGGCGAAGCCCGCCGCCGCGAACAGCACGTAGTGCATGTGACCGACGACGAAGTAGGTGTCGGTGACCGCGAAGTCGACCGGCGCCATCGCCATCAGGACGCCGGTGAGCCCGCCCAGCAGGAACACGACCAGGAACCCGATGCACCACAGCATCGGCGTCGGATATCGAATCTGGCCGCGCCAGAGGGTGCCGATCCAGTTGAAGAACTTCACGCCCGTGGGTACGGCGATCAGGAGCGACAGCGCGCTGAAGAACGGCAACAGGACGACGCCGGTCGCGAACATGTGATGCGCCCACACACCGGTCGAGAGCCCGCCGATCGCGAGGGTGGCAAAGATCAGGCCCTTGTACCCGAACACGGGCCGGCGGGAGAAGACCGGCAGGATCTCGGTCACGACCCCGAAGAATGGTAAGGCGACGATGTAGACCTCCGGATGGCCGAAGAACCAGAACAGGTGCTGCCACAGCACCGGTTCGCCGCCTTTCTCGACCTCGAAGATGTGCCCACCCAGGTGGCGGTCGGCGAACAGCATCGCCAGCGCGGCGGTGAGCACCGGGAACGCGAGCAACACCATGACGCTCGTCACGAGCATGTTCCAGGTGAAGATCGGCATCCGGAACATGGTCATGCCGGGGGCACGCAGCAGGAAGATCGTGCTCACGAGGTTCACCGCCCCGAGCACGCCGGCCGTGCTCGTGACGGTCACGCCGACAATCCAGAGGTCCGGTCCCGCCCCCGGTGAATACACCGCCCCCGAGAGCGGTGCGTACGCGAACCATCCGAAGTTGGCGGCGCCGCCCGCGGTCAGGAACCCCGAGACCATCGCGATGCCGCCAAAGAGGTAGAGCCAGTACGCGAGCGCGTTCAGCCGCGGGAACGCCACGTCGGGGGCACCGATCTGCAGTGGCACCAGGTAGTTCGCCAGGCCGAAGGCGAACGGGACCGCGAACAGGTACATCATGATGCTGCCGTGCATCGTGAAGAACTGGTTGTACGTCTCGGGGCTGAGCACGTCCTGCTCGGGTCGTGCGAGCTGGGTACGCATGACGAGCGCCAGCAGGCCACCGATGCAGAAGAACGCGAACGACGTGACGAGGTAGCTCAGGCCGATGACCTTGTGGTCGGTCGTCGTGATCCACCGCAGGATCCCGGTCGGCTTCCCCGCCGGCACCGGGACCGGCGCCGCGCTCGGACGCTCGGTCGTGACGGTCACGGGCTGTCACCTCGACGGTCGGCGAGCCACGCCCGGTAGTCGGCCTCGCTCACGACCTTCACCGTGAAGTCCATCCGGGCGTGGTCGAGGCCACAGAACTCGGCGCAGCGTCCGACGTAGGTTCCGATCTCGATCGGGTCCAGGTCGATCTTGTTCCTGACGCCGGGAATGAGGTCGCGCTTCTCGTTGAAGGCGGGCACGTAGAACGAGTGGATGACGTCGCGCGAGGTGAGGATCACCCTCGCGGTCTGGTGCACGGGCAAGACCATCACTGGCAGCCGCTCCGGGGCGCCGGTGACGGTCACGTCCTCGCCGCGGTACTGGAACTGCCACTGCCATTGGAACCCGCGGACTTCGATCACGAGGTCGGGGTCGGGGCTCAGCGCGTCCACCTCGTCCTGCGTCCGGTAGGCGAACCCGAACAGGATCGCCACGATCACGATCGGCACGACCGTGTAGAAGAGCTCCAGCTTGATCAGGTACTGGGACTGCGTCGGCAGATCGTCGTTTCGCCGCCGGTAGCGGAAGATCGCATAGACGATCAGGCCCCAGACGAGGCCGCCGACAATCAGCGCGACGAGCACCGAGCCTTGCCACAGCCCGAAGATGTCGCGGCCCTGGCGCGTCGCCCCCCGGTCGCTGCCGAACTCGAGGCTGCAGCCCGACAAGGCCAGCACCCCGAGCGCGAGAGCGGCTCGCCGCATCGGCCTCCCCTTGGTCGCCGTCGCAAGCTCCGGCTCCTGCATCAATTCATCAGGTCGGCCTCGCAAGCTCGGCCTCCTGCTGCGGCGGTCGGCAAAGCCGCCGCCTGCGCCGCGGTCGGCAAAGCCGCCGCCTCCGCGGATGGACACTATCGCCGTCACGTGAACGGCACATTGACAGTGCGAAGCGCGACATCCGAGGATGCGCCGTGCTCGCGGAGTGGCTGGTGGCGCAGTCTTCCTCGGAGAGCGAGGGCATCTCGGTCGAGCTCCTCGCGGTGGCGGCCGCGGTCGGCGTCGTGTGGCTGGTACTCACCGCGGTGCTGGCGGCTGTGCGGCAGCCGCCCAGGATTCGTGCTGCGGCTGCGACCCAGGAGCTCCCCCCTGAATCCCCGGCGGTCGCGGGGATGCTGTGCGACGACTTCGAGTTGCCGTCCGAGGTCGTACCGGCGACGCTGCTCGACCTCGCGGCCCGGCGCGTGGTGACGCTCGAGGAGGTGCAACCGGGTCACACGATCTGCCGCATCGGGCGCGCCGGCTCAAACGGCTCGCTGCGCGAATACGAACAGCGGGTGCTGTCGGCAGTGAGCGACAAGGCGATCGACGGCGTGGTCCCGACCGGCGCGCTGACCACCGGCACCGAGGGAGCATCGAAGGGCTGGCAGAAGGCGTACACCAAGGAGGTGATCGCCGAGTCGCATGCGCTCGGGTTGACGCGCGATCGCTGGCCCGCCCGTGTGGTCGGGATCGTCGGCCTGGGACCGATCGTCGCGGTGGGGCTCGTCATCGTGGCCGCGTTCGTCGGCGGCGACACCAGCGGCGACCGGGGCGTGGTGGCGGCCGTCGTCGGCGGCGTCGCGGGCATCGCGATCGTCGCGCTGTTCACGATCGCGGGCCGGCTCGGCAGGTCGCTGGCCCAGTTGCCCACCGACGACGGCGAGCGCGCGGCCGCCATCTGCCTCGGGCTGGAGGCGCATCTGCGCGAGAACGAGCATTTCGACGACCTCCCGCCGGCCACAGTCACGATCTGGGGTCGCCATTTCGCCTACGCCGGCGCGATGGGCATCGCCCGCACTGCGGTCGAGCTGCTGCCGATGGGAGCCGAGGACGACCATCGGGCCTGGAGCCGTTTCGGCGGGCGATGGCGGCGGGTGCAGGTGCGCTACCCGCGCGCTCGACCTCCGGGGTGGGGCAAGCACCCGGCGTTCGCGCTGTTCCTGGCGCTCCTGTGGGGCGCGGTCGCCGTCTTCGCACTGCGTGGGCTCGTCGGCCTCGCCCAGGACATCGACGAGTCGAGTCTCGAGTCCACCTTCGAGCTGTCCCAGGAACAGCTCGACTGGATCGGGCGGGGCGCGCTCATCGCCGCGATCCCGTTCGCGCTCCTGGCGCTGTGGGCGCTGTACGTGCTGGTGCGCGCGGTCCCCGACCTGTGGCTGCGTCGCACCATCACGGGTGAGATCGTGCGTGCACGCACCCGCGAGCAGGCGTTCAAGTCCGGGAACACGACGAAGTACTGGTACTACCTGGCGCTCGACGACGGCAGACACACGAAGATCCGTGCGTTCCGGGTGCGCAAGCCCATCTACGACGCACACCGTCAAGGGGCCACGGTCACCGCCGTCTGCACCCCGAACCTCGGCTACGTGAGGGAGGTACGCGTCGCGACGTCGCCTGATGATCAGGCTCGGGCTAAGCGCTTCAGTGGTACATGAACACCGAAATATGTGGTCGAGGTACCAATGAAAGCACTACGTCGCTCGCGACGAGTGACGAGAACGCCAAGGTCGGCGCGGAGGCGCGGACTGCTCGAGCTCAGATGATCTTGAGCTCGGGGCGGTAGACGCGCTTGGGGGCGAGCTCGTCGTCGAGGCGCTCGGCGATGCGGAAGAACGCCTGCGACGCTTCGTCGTCGGGATTCGTCACCACGAGAGGCCGACCCTGGTCGGCACCCTCCCGCAGCTCCGGAACCAGCGGGACCTGCCCGAGCAGGGGCACGTCGAGCTGGTCGGCGAGCTCCTGGCCGCCGCCCGCGCCGAACAGCTCGTACGACTTGCCGTCGTCGCCCCGGAACCAGGACATGTTCTCGATGACGCCGACGATGTCGAGGTTCACCTTCTCGGCCATGTACGCGGCCCGCTGCGCAACGCGCTGGGCCGCCGGCTGCGGCGTGGTGACGACGAGCACCTCGGCCCGCGGCAAGAACTGCGCCATCGACAGCGCGATGTCGCCTGTCCCAGGGGGCATGTCGACGATCAGGTATTCCGGCTCGTCCCAGTGCACGTCGGTGAGGAACTGCTCCAGCGCCTTGTGCAGCATCGGGCCACGCCAGACAACAGGCTGGTCCTCGCGGGCGAAGAAGCCCATCGAGATGAGACGCACGCCGTTGGCCTCGGGCGGGACGATCACGTCGTCGATGACGACCGGCGGGTGATCGATCCCGAGCATCCGCGGCATGGAGAAGCCCCACACGTCGGCATCGACCGCCGCGACCTGCCGGCCCCGCTGCGCGAGCGCGACCGCGAGGTTCGTGGTGACGGACGACTTGCCCACGCCACCCTTCCCGGAGGCGACGGCCAGCACCCGGGTGGCAGAGTCGGTGAACGGGTTGACCCGGGCGGGCTTGCCGTCGGCGCCGGCATGTTGCTGGCGCAGCTGGCCGGCTACGGCCTGGCGCTCCTCGTCGGTCATGACGGTGAGATCGACGTCGACCGAGCTCACCCCTTCGAGCGGGCTGACGGCCTCGGTGACCCGGCGGGTGATCTCGGTCCGCAGCGGACAGCCGGCGACGGTGAGCGCAACCGTCACCTTGACGGCATCGCCTTCGACCTCGATGCCCCGCACCATGTCGAGGTCGACGATCGAGCGATGGAGCTCCGGGTCCTCGACCGGCCGCAAGGCCTCGAGCACCATGTCCCTGTTCACTGCTCCACACTCCCTGGTCGCCGTCGCTGGCTCCGGCTCCTGCTCCGGCGGTCGGCCAAGCCGCCGCGTACGCGGAATCGGTACAGGATGGGCTCCCTGGCGGTGCCCGGCGGTTCGCCGGGACATTTCCACTACGTCCATAGGTAGAATACCGGCATGGCAGTGGGTGCGGAGAAACCGGCAGCCGATCGGGGGTTCGTGCTCCAGCCCGAGGAGTTCAGCGCCGCCGTCAGTGCGGTGACCAGCGCGTTCGGCGACCCGACCCGGCGTGACATCTACCTGTTCGTCCGCTCGCAT
>JAPSGP010000540.1 GCA_031177445.1 Acidimicrobiia bacterium | reverse complement strand
GCGGGGGCCGTGCGACCTATTCGCTGGCCACCGTCGCAAAGCTCGTTCGATAGACGTCGGGGCTGGCCGCGAGCCACCCGAGAATCGCGCGCGTGACGAGGAACACGGCGACGAGCACGAGGAGATGGCGGCGGCTCACGGGGTCGCGAAGTGTATGCGGGGTCGTGCGGCGTTTTGCAGGGTCGGCGCCGCGCCCCGTAGGGTTGGCCACTGTCGTCCACGATGTGGGAGGTCTCGGCATGGCGGTGAGCACCCGAAAAGGTCTTTCTGCTCTCCTCGTAGGAGTGGTCGCGGCCGCGATAGTGGGAGTCGCATCGGTCACGGCACGGGCCGCGACCTTCACCGTCACGACGACCCAGGATGCCGCCGACTCCAATCCCGGTGACGGCACCTGCTCGTCGTCGGCGGGTTGCACGCTGCGGGCGGCGATCCAGGAGGCGAATGCGACCGCAGGGTCCGATTCCATCTCGCTGCCCGAAGGGACGTTCTCGCTGACGATCGCCGACTCGGGAGCCGACGAGAACGCGGCCGCGCGCGGCGACCTGGACATCACGAACGACCTCGTGCTGACGGGGGCCGGAGCACAGCGAAGCATCGTGCGCGGCGTCGGCGGCAGCACTCCGTCACGGGCGTTCCACGTCGTGGGCGGGCCGCAAGTCACGCTGGCTCAGCTTGCCGTCACGGATAGCCGCCCCACAGCCGACGGCGGCGGACTCAGAATCGAATCGGGCGCGGATCCCAGGGCCAACGTGACGGTCACCGACGCGGTCTTCTCCGGCAACGGCACCGGCGGAACTCGCGGCGGTGCCATCTACGTCGTCCAGGGAGAGTCGCTGACGATCCACAACACGTCGATCTCGGGCAACGTCGCATGCCGCGGCGGCGGGATCTACAACAACGGCTTTCTCACGGTCACGTCGTCCGCGATCTTCGACAACGCCGTCACGGCCGGTGAGTGCGGCGGCGGCGGCATCTACACCGGCGAGGAGAACAACGAGTCGACCGTCGCGATCTCGAACAGCACGATCAGCCTCAACCGGGTGCCGTCGGATGCCGGCGGGGGAGGGGGGATCTTCGCCGACTCACCCGTGAGCCTCACGAACGTGACCATGGCCGGCAACTCCTCGCCGAACGGAGCCGCCGCGATCGAGGCCCGTGGCCGGACCGTAACCGTCGTCAACACGATCGTCGCGAACAGCTCGGGCGCCAACTGCGCGACCTCGTCGGGCGGCGCGATCGCCTCGCAAGGCCACAACATCGACAGCGGATCGACGTGTGCCTTTTCCGGCTCCGGCGACCGCACGAATACCGATCCCAGGCTGCGGGCGCTGCAGAGCAACGGAGGACCGACGCCGACCCATGCACTCAACGCCGGCAGCCCGGCCATCGATGCCGCCGACGGGGGTCGGTGTCCCGCCACCGACCAACGAGGGTTCCCGCGTCCGCAGGACGCCAACGCCGATGGGAACGCCGTCTGCGACATCGGCTCCTACGAGGTCCAGCAGGGTGGTGCGTCCCCGTCACCGTCGCCCACCGGCACGACGACGGCCTCGCCCACCGGGAGCCCCACCTCGAGCCCGACCCCGAGTCCGAGCCCGACGGCGCCGGTCGAGCACGGGCGCACGATCACGATCCGGCTGATCGACCACCTCGTCGTGAGGGGCCGCGTGTCCGCGATCGACGGCGAAGGTCGCTGCGCCGAAGACGTCCCGGTGAAGATCCAGCGCCGCAAGGACGGCCGCTGGAGAACCGTCGGCAAGACGTTCTCGGCGAATGGCGGCCTCTACGAGATCCGCCTCGACGATCGCACCGGGCGATACCGGGCCTTCGCGCCGTTCGTGGCGAAGGACTTCGACCGCTGCATCAAGGCGTTCTCGAAGCGCGGGCGTCACCGCCACAGCGGCTGACCCCTGCGGCGGCGATTCGCCGATAATGACCATTATGTAAAGTCCGGCCGAAATGAGGGGATTTGACCCACCCCCGCCCTGGGTCGGGCTAGCCTGACGCCCATGACGACGAGGCGCGTGACGGCTGCTGTGGTGGGCGTGCTGTCGCTCGGCGCGCTCGCGTCACCGTCGT
>JAPSGP010000539.1 GCA_031177445.1 Acidimicrobiia bacterium | reverse complement strand
CGCGAGCGCTTGATCGTGCTCGTCGACGAGGCGTTCGCCCTGCTCGAGCGGGGACTGTCGTAGGCGGCCTTCCAAATCACGCCTCGGGTTGGAACTCGGAGAGTCGCTCGGCATACGGAGAGCGCTTGGTGGCCTCCATCCAGTGTGGATACGAGACATAGACGACTTCGCTCTCTTCTTCGGCGCGGTACACGACCGGAGTGTCGGGCGAGAGGTAGATGACCTCGCCCGGGCCCGCGACCGTCGAGGTTCCGCCACTGTCGACGGCGAAGCGACCTTTCGTGACGACGAGCGCCTCGTCGTACGACATCACCCACTCGTTCGACTCACCCGCGGCGTAGCGACAGAACCCGACCGTCATCGCAGCGCCGTCGGAGCCGTCGATCGCGTCGGCGAGCCGGAGCTCCTGCTGCGCTCGGCGGTACCACGTGAGCTCGTCGTTGCTCGACACCTTCCTGACACCGGGAGTCTCGTGCTGCATTGATGCTCCTCTCATATTCTGTATCGCTCGCTACATATATTGAACCGGGGATGCCGGCCGTAGTCAAGCGATAATGTGGTGATCGTTACAGAAGGGATGAGGCCAGGATGTCCGCAGGCCGACCACGTGAGTTCGATCGGGAGGACGCACTCCGGCGCGCCATGCACGTGTTCTGGGCGCGGGGGTACCAAGAGGCATCGATCAGCGCGCTCACCGAGGCGATGGGAATTGCGTCCACGAGCCTGTACGCCGCCTTCGGCTCCAAGTCGGAACTCTTCTGCGAAGCGGCTGATCTGTATCAAGCGGAGGACGCGGCCGTGCCCGCGCTCGAGCTCGATCGGGGGCCAACCGCACGCGCCTCCGTCGAACGCATGCTGCGCGCGAACGCCGACGTCTTCACGCGCCGGCGGGGGCCTCGCGGCTGCCTGCTCACGCTGGCCGCGTCGACGTGTCCGAGCGACGACGACGCCGTTCGCCGCTACATCGAGCGCAGTTGCCGGGAACGTCGCCTCGCCATCGAGCACCGGCTGGTTCGCGCTGCCAAGTCGGGCGAGCCGCTCCCTGCGAGGTCAGCGAGCGAGCTGGCCGAGTACTACGACACGGTGGTGCAGGGGATGGCAGTGCGTGCGCACGAGGGAGCGACCCGGCGCGCGCTGCACCGGTCAGTCGACCTCGTCATGCACACCTGGGATGCTCTCGTCCCATCGGCGACATGACGCCGTCCCACGCGCCATGACGCGCGCGCGGCGGAGCCGCTACCTCGGAACGTGGATGGATCAGGCGTGGACCTCGCCGCTCGCCTCGCGCGATGCGCTCACGTTGGCGACGTCATCCGCGATCTGTTGCTCGAGCAGATGCCGGTCGACCTTGCCGGTGTGGTTCCGAGGCAACGAGTCGAGGACGAAGACGTGGTCGGGAACCTTGTAGGCCGCGAGGCGATCCGCAACGAACGCTCGCAGATCTTGACTGCTGGGGACCGGCTCGACGCCGGGCACGAGCGACGCGTACGCCTCGACGCGCTCGCCGAGATGTGGATCAGGCAGGCCAACCACACACGCGAGGTGCACCGCCGGGTGCTGGTAGAGGATCTCTTCGACTTCCTGGGGAACGATGTTCGAGCCGGCCCGCACGATCAGCTCCTTGCTCCGGCCCATGAACCACAGGTACCCGTCGGCGTCGATGCGGCCGAGGTCGCCGGTGTGCAGCCAGCCGTCCCGCAGCGCGTCGGCTGTCGCTGCCGGGTTGTCCCAGTACCGGTCCATCTGCGCGGGGCTGCGCAGGACGATCTCACCGGTCTTTCCGAGCGCCACGTCATCGCCCGTGTGATCGATGATGCGGATCTCCCGTCTTCCGGTGGCCCTCCCTACCGACCCGAGTCGCTTTTCGCCGAACGGCGGGTTCGACGCGTAGTGCGAGCACTCGGTCATCCCGATGCCCTCGGTGACTTGCCACCCGAGGATCTCCTGGAAGCGCCGGTGCAGCTCGAGCGGGACCTTGTCCCCACCGCAGGCCACCCAGCGCAGGGCCGACAGATCGTGGCGATCGTGCTCGTCCACTTCGACCAGCTCGTCGAGACCGGTAGGAAGCAGGAGCAAGCCG
>JAPSGP010000250.1 GCA_031177445.1 Acidimicrobiia bacterium | reverse complement strand
GCACGCACCTGGTGTCGCCGGCCGTCGCCGCCGCCACCGCCATCATGGGCCGGTTCACGACTCCCGACGAGCTCGACTGACATGCAGGCGGTGCGCGAGGTCGTCGCCCGGGCGGTGCCGCTCGACCGCAGCGACGTCGACACCGACCAGATCATCCCCAGCGACTGGCTCAAGCGGGTCGAACGCACCGGCTTCGGCGAGGGGCTGTTCTCGGAGTGGCGAGAGCGCTCCGATTTCGTGCTCAACCAGGATCGCTACCGCGACGCGCAGATCCTCGTCGCCGGGCCCAACTTCGGCACCGGGTCCTCCCGCGAGCACGCGGTGTGGGCGCTCGAGGACTACGGGTTCCGGGCCGTCATCTCGCCCCGGTTCGCCGACATCTTCCGCAACAACGCCCTGAAGATCGGCCTCGTGCCCGTCGAGCTCCCACAGGACGTCGTCACCCGCATCATGCAGGCCGTCGAGGACGACCCGTCCCTCGAGATCGTGGTCGACGTGGTCGACCGGCGGGTCGCGGTCCCCGCCATCGACCTCGACGAGCCGTTCGTGCTCGACGACCACACGCATCACCGCCTGCTCAACGGCCTCGACGACGTCGGGCTGAGCTTGCAGCACGAGGACGAGATCGCCGGCTACGAGCAGTCGCGCCCGTCCTGGGCGCCGCGCGTCACCTGAGGTCGTCGCCGTCGAGGTAGTAGTCGATGCCAAGGTGGGTGATCTGCTCTTCGCCCATCAACCAGCGCAGCGTGTTCTTCAGCTTGGTCTGCTGGATGAACAGGTCGTGCTCCGGGTAGAGCCCGGGGCCGACTTGGGGTGACTTGAAGTAGAAGCTGAGCCACTCCTGGATCCCGCCGAGGCGGGCGCGCTGGGCGACATCGAGCAGGAGGCACAGGTCGAGCGCGAGCGGCGCCGCCAAGATCGAGTCGCGGCAGAGGAAGTCGATCTTGAGCTGCATCGGGTATCCCAGCCAGCCGAAGAGGTCGACGTTGTCCCAACCCTCCTTGTTGTCGCCGCGCGGCGGGTAGTAGTTGATCCGGACCTTGTGGTACACGTCGCCGTACAGCTGGGGGTACCGGTCCGGCTCGAGCACGTCCTCGAGCACTCCGAGCTTCGACTCCTCCTTCGTCTTGAAGCTCTCCGGGTCGTCGAGCACCTCGCCGTCGCGGTTGCCCAGGATGTTCGTCGAATACCAGCCCGAGAGACCGAGCATCCGCGCCTTCAGCATGGGGGCGATGACCGTCTTGATCAGGGTCTGACCCGTCTTGAAGTCCTTGCCTGCGATCGGAACGCCGCGATCGGTCGCGTAGCTGCGCAGCGCGGGGACGTCGACGGTGAGGTTGGGCGCGCCGTTGGCGAACGGGATGCCCGCCTGCAGCGCGGCATAGGCGTAGAGCATCGACGGCGCGATGCGCGGGTCGTCGGCATCGATCCCGGCTTCGAACGCCTCGAGATCAGCGTGGACGTCGCCAGGCTCGATGTACGCCTCGGTCGACGCACACCAGATCATGACCATGCGGTCGACGAGATGCTCGCTGCGGAACGCTTCGATGTCGGCGCTGATGCCCTCGAGCATCGCCCGCTTCCTGGTGCTCGGCTTCACGTTGGGCCCGTCGATGCGCTTCACGTAGGCGGGGTCGAACGCCGCCGGCATGGGACGCACCGCTCGGAGCGCGTCCCCGACGGGTTCGACATGGCGCCCGATCTCGAGCACGCCCGCGCGCGACGCGGCGACGTAGGCGTCGTCCGGGAACGGGTCCCAGGCCCCGAACACGAGGTCGTCGAGGCCCGCGAGCGGGACGAAGTCGCGGATGAGAGGCACGCGCGGTTCCGTTCGGCGGCCGAGGCGGATGGTCCCCATCTGCGTCAGCGAGCCGATTGGCTCGCCGAGCCCGCGTCGGGCGAGCTCCACCCCGGCAATCAGCGTGCTGGTGACGGCGCCGAGCCCGACGCAGAGCACACCGAGCTTCCCGTCCGCAGGATCGATCGCGCGACGGCCGGAGTCGGGCATTGCCCCCTGTCTATCTCCTGACTATCCCGTTCGCACGGGCGTCGCGGTGAGGTCGACCGGCAAATGCTTGATGCCGCCGATGAAGTTCGAGCGCAGGCGGTCCGGCTGGCCCAGGGGCCGGAGCACCGGGACGCGATTTGCCAGCTCCTCGAACAGCACGCGGATCTCCATGCGCGCCAGGCTGGAGCCCAGGCAGAAGTGGGGGCCGCCGCCGCCGAACGCCAGGTGGTCGTTGGGCGAGCGCTCGACGTCGAAGCGGAACGGGTCGGCGAAGACCTCTTCGTCGCGGTTGGCCGACACGTACCAGATGCTGACCTTGTCGCCCTCGCGGAACTCGTTGCCGTGCAGCTCGGTGTCCTGGGTGACGTTGCGCTTGAAGTACATCACCGGCGAAGCCCAGCGCAGGATCTCCTCGGTCGCCCCGGTGATCACCCCGGCCGGATCCTGGACCAGCTTCTCGTACTCGCCGGGGTTCTCGAGGAACGCGTTCAGACCGTGCGAAATCGCGTTGCGCGTCGTCTCGTTGCCTGCGACGGACAGCAGCATGAAGAAGAGGTTGAACTCCATCTCGGAGAGCTTGTCGCCGTCGACCTCCGCGTCGAGCAGGGTCGTGAGGATGTCGTCGCGGGGGTCGGCCCGGCGGGCGTCGGCGAGCTGCTGGGCGTACATGAACATCTCGAACCGGGCGTTGTTGGCCTCGTCGAGCGACACCGCGTACTCGGGGTCCTCGCTGCCGACCATCCGGTTGCTCCAGTCGAAGATCTTGTGCCGATCCTCGTGGGGCACGCCGATGAGCTCGGCGATCACCTGCAGCGGGAGCTCGGCGGCGATGTCGACGACGAAGTCGCATTCGCCCTTGGCGATGGCTTCCTCGAGGATGCGCGCGGTGAGCTCGCGGATGTGCTCTTCCAGCGCGTTGATGTGCTTGGGCGTGAAGCCCTTGTTGACGAGCTTGCGCTGCCGCGTGTGCTCGGGCGGGTCCATCATCAGCATGATCTTGGCCTCGCCGAAGTCGACCTCCATCTCCTGCTCCTCGAGCCCGATCACGCCGCCGCGATCCTGATCGGACGAGAAGGTCGCAGCATCGCGGCCGACTGCGTACACGTCGGCGTACTTCGTCACGACCCAGAAGCCCGGTCCCTTCGGCTCGGGATGGCGGTACACGGGCGCGTTGTTCCGCAGGTAGGTGAACCACTCGTGCGGGATGCCGTTGGTGAAGACGTCCCGGTCCAGCAGGTCGATGTCCTGAAGCTGCACCACGCTCTCCTTTGCGATCGAGACTGCTGCGCTACTGCAGTTCGGCAATGCCGGCGGTGATCCGCTCGGCGCTCTCGATGTACTCCTCGACCAGGCGGAACATCACGTCGCGCACGGGCTGCACCGCGTTCATGCTTCCGACGATCTGCCCCACCGGCGAGAAGGCGAGGTCCTTGCGATGGGATCGCGAGATGCGCGCGTTCGCCTCAGCGGTGAGGATGTTCTGCAGCGGCATGCCGAGCGGGCCCGGCCCCTCCGGGTCCTCCCAGGCGTCGGTCCAGGCGTTGCGCAGCATGCGCGCCGGCTTGCCCGTATAACAGCGCGAGCGCACCGTGTCGGACGAGGACGCCTCGAGCATCGCTTCGACCGATTCCGGGCTGGAACTGCTCTCGGCGGTCGTCAGCCACAGCGACCCCATCCAGACGCCCTGCGCGCCCAGCGCGAGCGCGGCCGCGATCTGGCGACCCGAACCGATGCCGCCGGCTGCGAGCACGGGAGTGGGAGCGACTGCGTCGACCGCCTCGGGGACCAGGACCATCGTCGCGACCTCTCCGGTGTGCCCGCCGGCCTCGTAGCCCTGGGCGACGATGATGTCGACGCCGTTGTTCACGTGCCGCTCCGCATGCTGTGCCTTCCCCGCGAGCGCCGCGACCTTCACTCCGTGTTCGTGCGCGAGATCGATGACGTCCTTGGGCGGTGAACCGAGGGCATTGGCGATCAGCTTGATCGGGTGCGCGAGCGCGATGTCGACGTGCCGGCGGGCGACGTCCTCCGCCCATCCCACGACGCCGCCGAAGCTGTCGTCGTCGGTCAGCTCGGGCAGGTCGAACCGCTGCATGAGGTCGTCGACGTAGCGCCAGTGCGCGTCCGGGATCATGGTCCGGATCTGGGCGCGCAGCTCCTCCTCCGAGCCGTGCACATCGGCCGCGAACTTCTGCGGCATCACCGTGTCGACGCCGTACGGCTTGCCGTCGACGTGCTCATCGATCCAGTCGAGCTCGATCTCGAGCTGCTCGGGGCTGAACCCGACCGCGCCGAGCACGCCGAAGCCGCCCGCCTTGCTCACGGCGGCAACGACGTCGCGGCAGTGGGTGAAGGCGAAGATCGGGTACTCGATCCCGAACGCGTCGCAGAGCGGTGTGCGCATGGCGCTTCCTTCCGGCCGGGACCGGCCCCGGCGAAGCTTTATATAGGGATCGTTACGGAAATCATGATAGAACACAAGCATGCGACGTTCGCAAGACCAGCGGAAGGCGGAGACCCGGCAGCGCCTGTTGCAGGCGGCGGGCGAGCTCATCGCCGAGCGGGGCGTGGCCGGAGCGTCCGTCGACGCGCTCGCTGACGCGGCCGACCGGACCTCGGGCGCGATCTACGCCCACTTCGGCGACAAGGAAGGGCTGCTCGTCGCGCTGCTCGACGAGTGGAAGGACGCCACGGGCGACGCCGTGCGGGCCGAGTACGAGGCCACCGACGACGAGGGTGCACGATTCGCGGCGCTGTGGCGGAACTTCGTGTCGCCGCCACCGAACGCGAGCGACGCGTGGGTGCTGCTCGAGCACGAGCTGTGGCTGTACGCGTGCCGCAACGAACGAGCGCGCTCGCGCGTTGCGGCGCGCTACGACGATGCGCGCCGTGCGCTGGCTCAGACGCTGCACGCCAGCGACGGCACTTCGGCCGAGGAGGTCGCGGCATTGTTCATCGCGCTGATGATCGGGCTCGAGATGCAGCGCCGGCTCGATCCCGATGCGATCACCGACGAGACCGCGCTCGCGGGGTTGCGGGCGCTGGCACACCTACGACAACCGGCGGAGAACGTCTAAGGCTCGGAAACGGGGGGCGAGAACATGGCCGAACGTGACGTCCACCTCCGGGTGTGCCCGCTGTGCGAGGCGATGTGCGGCCTCGAGATCCACGTCGAGGACGAGCGCGTCGCGCTCAT
>JAPSGP010000538.1 GCA_031177445.1 Acidimicrobiia bacterium | reverse complement strand
GGCCGTTCGGCGAGGGCCAGAGCACAGTGCGCGCCGCCGAGGAGTCCGGGCGACGCCATGCGGGCGCCGTCGATGATCAGGCCGATGTGCTTCCCTGCGGCAAGGTCGAGACCGAGATTGGCGGCTCGAGCCGGCGACGGTGGCGCCGGGTCCACGCGCGTGGCGCGCAAGCGACCCGGAAACGCGGCGAGCATGGCGTCGTCCAGCGGTGCCGTCGATCCGTTGTCAACGACCACGATCTCGTAATCGCGAGACTCGATGCCGTGTTGGTAGGTCGGTGCCAGGGTGCGAAGAGTGCGCGGGAGCTCACGAGCCATGTCGTGTACCACGACGACAACGCTGAGCGACGGTGTCACGGACCGTGAATCCTATTGATCGTGCGGGGAACTGGTAGCCATCAGTCATCGCTGACACGCTCCTTTCGGCGCCTCGATGCTCACGAGCTCGCATGCCGTGCTTCGCGCGGCGTCCACTAGCGCGGCGCCAGGCGGGCGCTCGGCGCGCTAACCGGCGCAGAGCAGGACGTGGCCGAAGACCGGGGCGAGCCTCACGTCGAGCGGCCCGTTCACGATACGGACGGCACGTCCATTTTCCGCCCTGAACGGAACCGGCTTGAAGCCATCAGGCGCAGAGGCTTCGACCCAACCCCGACGGAACGTGAAGACTTGCCCGACTTCGAACCGGCGAAGCACGGGACGGCTGATCAAGTCGCATCGACTCGTCGACGCGAGCTCGTCACCGTCTTGGAAGAGCGAGAGTCGGACGGTGGCATTTCGTACGGTGCGAGCGGATGGATCATCCGCGCGAGGGATACGGCCGGACTCGGCTCCCTCGAGGAACCATCCCATCGACCCATGGATCGCGAGGTCACGCGCCGGCTGCAGAGCGCGCGGTGCTCGGGTGGCGGCTGGCAGATGGGCGAGGGTGAGGATCAGGTCTCGATCGCCGCGCGCCCTCGCGTGGTCGTCGATGCTCGCGATGTTGCCAGGAATGCCGACCAGCAGGAGCACAAAGCCCACAAGCGCGAGCGGTGGCCAGCGAACAGCGACGGCGTTGGCCGCGACCGCGAGGGCCGGGAGGCAGAACGCGGCAACCAGATGCAGGTAGCGGCTCTGCCGGGCGAAGTCCGGCCCGAAGGCGCCAGCACGACCAAGGCCGCTGATCATCAGCAGGACGACTGAGCCGGCGAGCAGTGCGGCGGGCGCGGCGGCGCCCCTACGCACTTCCGAGCGGTCGATATGCCGCCACGCTACGACCAGTCCGACCACGAGGAGCGCACCCAACGCGACGCCGGCACCTGGCAGCTGGCCCATGGCATCGAACGCGGCACCCACGCCGGTCGTGATGAACTCGCCGATCCGGGCCGGCGTCGGGTCCGCGAGGTCGTAGTTCCCACGCCCATACGCGAACCACCATGCTCCAAACAGAACACCGAGGGGCATCGCGTGGAACAGGGCCATCCGCCAACCTCGTCGCAACAACACGGCGAGACCGACGACTACCACCATCGTCACCCCGACGCCCGAGCACATGAGCGCAGCGAGCCCGGCGCCCAGGCCGAGCCAGTCGCGCCAGTCGATCCGGCCGTCGTGATCGGCGAGCAGGAGATGGGTGAGACCGAACACGAGCGCGCCGGTGAAGCCGATCTGGAACGCCCAGGTGATGTCTTCGTTTCCCGAACCGAACAAGACGAACAACGACGACGCCGCAGTCGCGAACCACGGGCTGACACCAGCCCTGCGCATCACCGTACGCAGAAGGCCAGCAGCGATCAGATGCAGGACAATCGCGGTGAGCTGATAGGGCAAATACGTGCGGAGGCCGAACAGTCGAAAGTACGCGCGGTAGACGAGGATCGGGAGGCTCGACCAGTGCTCGTTGTGAGGCTCGAGCAGATCGCGCAGATCACCACCGTCTCGGGAGGCGAGGAGATCCCACTCGTCGAGGAAGAACCACCGCTGTCCCCCCAGGACTACATACGCGATCAGGCCCGCGGCCACGACGGCGAGGAAGGCGAGCAGCGCCGGTCGCGCCTGACCATCGCCGCGCTCGGTGTGTCGCTCGATCGAAGGAGGTGACCGACCA
>JAPSGP010000054.1 GCA_031177445.1 Acidimicrobiia bacterium | reverse complement strand
CAGCCCCGTTCGAGCTCGTGTACATCGACGGCTGCTCGCCCCGCCAAACCCGCCGCCATCTCGAGGCGCGGGCGCGGGAGTTCCGGTTCCAGCTCGTCCGCTTCGAGGGGTACCTGTCGCCGAATCGCGCTCGCAACGTCGGCGCCGCCCTCGCCACGACCGAGTACACGGTGTTCGTCGACAACGATGTCATCGTCTCCGACGGGTGACTGCAGCCTCTCGTCGACCGCGCGGATGCGACGGGTGCCTGGGTGGTGGGGCCCCTCTACCTCATCGGCGAGCTCGAACGGGAGATGATTCACGCGGCCGGGGGAGAGCTGCACTTCGAGGGACCGACGTCGGCTCGCTATCTGACGTCGGAGCATGTCTTGCAAGGCACGCACATCTCGGAGCTCGCCGAGCCACTCGTGGCGCGGCGCTGCGACTTTGCGGAGTTCCACTGCATGCTCGTGCGCACCGAAGCCATCGAACGGGTCGGTCCCTTCGACGAGGCGCTGTTGAGCGCGCGCGAGCACGAGGACTTCTGTCTCCGGGTGCACGCGCACGGAGGAGAGGTCTGGTTCGAGCCCGACTCGGTCGTGACCTACCTGCCGCCGGCGCGCCGGCCCCAGATGGCGCAGGTGGCCGGCCCGCCCCTGCGCTCCTCCGACCTTCCGTTTTTTGCGCTCCGGTGGAGCGAGCACTGGAACGAGCGGAGCACCGAACACTTCAGGCGGAAGTACGGCCTCGAGTCGCGCTTCCGCAAGCGTGTGCGGGCCGCGAACGAACAGCGCCAAGCCATGCTCCTGCCGGTTCGATCCCCGACCCGCCGGGTCCTCGGCCCGTACCTCGAGGAGCGACTCTGGCGCGTGCTCGTTCGCACCGAGCGTCGCCTGAACGCTCGGGCACCGATCTCGCTCGGCGTCATCGCCACGGGCCCAAACGGACAAGCCCGGGCGAAAGTGGAGGCGATGGGACTCGAACCCACGGACCTCTTGCGTGCCACGCAAGCGCTCTACCAACTGAGCTACGCCCCCAGGGATCGCCCAAGTTACCAGCGGCCATGCGTCGCTCGAATTGCTCGCATACCGAACACATGCTCTGCATTCTGACGGTGAGGTACGACAAGTACACGTGACGGAAAATTCGTGGCCGGTACGCTCGCCGGGATGAGCGCGCCGACCACGCCGACCGCCGACGCACCGCCGTACCGCTACACCGCGCGCCTGGCGGGCGAGATCGAGCGGAAGTGGCAGGACCGCTGGGAGGCCGAGCACACCTTCTGGACGCCCAACCCGAGCGGGCCGCTCGCCGACGGGTTGGACCACGTCGCCGGCCGCAAGAAGTTCTACGCCCTCGACATGTTCCCGTACCCGAGCGGCGCCGGCCTCCACGTCGGCCACCCGCTGGGCTACATCGGCACCGACGTCTATGCCCGCTACCTGCGAATGACCGGCCACAACGTGCTCCACGCGATGGGCTACGACGCCTTCGGACTCCCGGCCGAGCAGTACGCGGTGACGACCAGCCAGCACCCGAGGGTCACGACCGAGCAGAACATCGCCACCATGCGGGGCCAGCTGCGCCGGCTCGGCCTCGGCCACGACCCGCGGCGCGGCGTGTCCACGACGGACGTCCAGTACTACCGCTGGACGCAGTGGATCTTCCTGCAGATGTTCAACGCCTGGTACGACGAGCAGCTCGACAAGGCGCGCCCGATCGACGAGCTGACCCGGCAGTTCGACGCCGGTGAGCGGGCGACTCCCGATGGCCGCCCCTGGGCCGATCTCGATTTTCGGGAGCAACGCGAGCTCGTCGACTCCTACCGGCTTGCGTACCTCGAAGAAGCGCCGGTGAACTGGTGCCCCGCGCTCGGCACCGTCCTCGCCAACGAGGAGGTCACCGCGGAAGGCCGCAGCGAGCGCGGCAACCATCCCGTCTACAAGCGGCCGCTCAAGCAGTGGATGCTGCGCATCACCGCGTACGCCGAGCGTCTGCTCGGCGACCTCGACGTCCTCGAGTGGCCCGAGTCGATCAAGGTCATGCAGCGCAACTGGATCGGCCGCAGCGAGGGCGCCGACATCGTGTTCTCGGTCGAGAACCACGAAGGGCTCGGCATCCGCGTGTTCACGACCCGGCCCGACACCGTGTTCGGCGCCACCTACATGGTGCTGGCGCCCGAGCTCGACCTCGTCGACGAGATCGTGCCCAACGAATGGCCCATGGGAACCCAGCCGTCCTGGCGGGGCACGTTCGGAGAGGACCGCAGCCCGGTCGAGGCCGTCGACACCTATCGCGAGTTCGCGGCTCGCAAGACCGACCTCGAACGCCAGGCCGAGGACCGGCAGAAGACCGGCATCTTCATCGGCGCGTACGCGATCAATCCCGTCAACGACGAGCGCATCCCGATCTTCGTCGCCGACTACGTGCTCGCGGGGTACGGCACTGGGGCGATCATGGCCGTACCGGGCCAGGACCAGCGCGACTGGGACTTCGCCGAGGAGTTCGACCTCCGCATCATCCGCACGGTCCAGCCCCCCGAGGGCTTCGACGGCGAGGCGTATCTCGGCGACGGGGCGGCGATCAACAGCGGCTTCCTCGACGGCCTCGACGTCGCCGGCGCCAAGAAGAAGATCATCGAGTGGCTCGAGGCCAACGACCGCGGGCAGGGCACCATCACCTACAAGCTCCGGGACTGGCTGTTCAGCCGCCAGCGCTACTGGGGCGAGCCGTTCCCGATCGTCTACGACGAGGACGGGCTCCCGGTGGCGCTGCCCGAGTCGATGCTGCCGGTCGAGCTGCCGGAGATCGGCGACTTCGAGCCCCGCATCGTGGCAGACGACGAGGAGACCCTTCCGGAACCGCCCCTCGCACGGGCCGAGCGGTGGGTCGAGGTCGACCTCGACCTCGGCGACGGGCCGAAGACCTACGTGCGTGAGACGAACACGATGCCGCAGTGGGCGGGATCGTGCTGGTACTACCTGCGCTATCTCGACCCGACGAACGAGAATCGACTCGTCGACCCCGATGTCGAGCGCTACTGGATGGCGGGCTCGACCCGTTCCGGCGGCGTCGATCTCTACGTCGGCGGCGCCGAGCACGCGGTGCTGCACCTGCTCTACGCCCGCTTCTGGCACAAGGTGTTGTACGACCTGAACCACGTCTCGACGCCAGAGCCATTCGCTCGCCTGTTCAACCAGGGCACGATCACCGCGGCCGAGTTCACCGACGAACGCGGCGTGTACGTCGAGGCCGCCCAGGTCGAAGAGCGTGACGGTCGGTTCTACTTCGAGGGTCGTGAGGTGAGCCGGGCGTGGGGGAGGATGGGCAAGAGTCGCAAGAACGCGATCGCCCCCGACGAGATCTACGAGGACTACGGCGCCGACACGCTGCGCCTGTACGAGATGTTCATGGGCCCACTCGACGCGAGCCGTCCCTGGAGCACCACCGACATCGTCGGCGTCTACCGCTTCCTCCAGCGCTACTGGCGTAACACCGTCGACGAGAAGACCGGCGAGGTGCGCGTCTCGACCGCGTCCGCTGACGAGGAGACGACGCGGCTGTTGCACCGCACTATCGCCGCCGTCAGCGACGACATGTCGAAACTCCAGTTCAACACCGCCATTGCGCGCCTGTTCGAGCTGAACCGCCGCCTCACCCAGGTCGTCACCGACACCGGGACCGCGCCGGCAGAGGTCGTCGAACCGATGACGCTGATGCTGGCGCCGCTCGCTCCTCACGTCGCCGAGGAAGTGTGGGAGCGGCTTGGCCACGCCGGCTCGCTCACCTACGAGGCGTTCCCCGAGGCCGACCCCGCCTACCTGCTCGAGGAGTTCGTCGAGATCCCGGTGCAGGTGAACGGGAGGGTGCGGGCGCAGATCAAGGTGCCCGCGGGTGCCAGTGACGCCGAGCTCGAGGCCGCGGCGCGCGCCGAGCCGCGGATCGCGACCGTGCTCGACGGGGCCGAGGTCGTCAAGGTCGTCGTCGTACCCGGTCGTCTGGTCAACTTCGTCGTCAAGTAGCAACCCGTGCCGCGGCACCTCGACCCGAATGAGCGCGCCGCGTTCGGGCACGTGCCGGCACTCGATCTCGATCGCGCTCGTGTCGTCGTCGTACCACTCCTGACGCCGGGCGTAGCGGGCATGACGCTCGGCCGCCGAATCCTCGTCCGACGCGGCCACAAGCACGACGCCGCGCTCCTCGCCCACGAGCTCGTCCATGTACGGCAATGGCGGCAGCTCGGTGTCGTGCGCTTCCTGTCTCGCTACCTCGCCGCGTACGCGCGCGGCGGGATGTGTGGGCTCGGGCACCGCGCGGCATACGAGGCGATCCCCCAAGAGCGCGAAGTCCGCGAGGCCGCCTGACCCCTTTTCGCGGAGCCGCGCCCGCGGTATCGTCATCGACGCCTGGCCTCGCCGGGCACTTCCCCTGGGTCTTCCTCCGGTGTCGTCACGCGCGCCTCGGAGGTCGCCATGCCCAACTCGTCCAACTCCGCGCTCGATGCGGAGCGTCCCGACCCCCGGTTCTGGGGACCGGTCGATCCGGCCGAGCCCCAGCCCGGCTACCCGATGCGACCAGCAGCGTGGGGTGGGCCGCTCGAGCGCCTCCTCGATCGGTTGCGCGACTGGCGCGGCGACGCCCGCTTCGGGATCGCGGCATTGCTCGTCATGGCCCTGATCGCAGGTGTGGTCTGGTACCGGCTCGGTGCGTCCTCGCCCGCCCCCGACACCGCCGCGACGTCACCCAAAGCGACGCCGGCGACGAGCCCCGCCGCGCCGGCTACGACGTCGAAGGGCCCCGACGAGGTCACAGTTCACGTTGCCGGCGCGGTGGTGAGCCCTGGTGTGTACGAGCTCCCCGGCTCGGCGCGCGTGATCGACGCGGTCGAGGCTGCCGGCGGGGGAGCGCCGGAGTCCGATCTCGACCGCCTCAACCTGGCCTCGAAGCTCGCCGACGGCCAGCGAGTGCTGGTGCAGAAGACGGGTGATCCGAGCGCGCCGGCGCCGGCGGGAACGGGTGAGGCGGCAACACCGGGCGACGCCGGCGCCACCGGCGATCCGGGCGCCGGCCCCGTGAACCTCAACTCGGCGACCCAGGCACAGCTCGAGACGCTTCCCGGGATCGGGCCGGTGCTCGCCCAGGCGATCATCGCCGAGCGCGACCGCCGAAGCGGGTTCCGATCCGTGAACGAGCTGCGGTCGGTGCGCGGGATCGGCGACAAGCGCTTCGCCGACCTCCAGAGCCTGGTCACGGTCTGAGGCGAGCGACCGCGGCGCCGGCGGATTGCGCCGCGAACCGAGACGCGGAGGCGGCGGCTTTGCCGACCGCCGGAGCAGGATGCGGAGCCTGCGCCGCAGCGAGCCGGGGCGCGGAGGCGGCGGCTTTGCCGACCGGCCGACCAGGAGCCGGAGCTTGCGACGGCGACCGGACGAAGCCGAGCGGCCCGGCGCGAAGCGCCGAGAGCGGGACAGGATGACCGGGTCCCCCTCGGGGCCGCTCGCCTTGATCGGCGCGGCCGTCGCCGGGATCCTGCACGCCGAGCACGCCGGACCGGGATCGACGCCCGTACTGCTGGCCGTCGGGATCACCGGGTGCGTGATCGCGCTCGTGCTCCGCGTCGGCGGCCTGCGAGTCGCAATCGCGGTCATCGCCGTGGCCGTCGTCGCGACCGCGTTGACGCAGCGCGCGCTCGACGGCGTCGCGCACTCGCCCCTGGCCGCCCAAACGGAAGCGCGGGCGAGCGTGCGGATCACCGGATCGCTGGTCGGTGACCCGGATGGTGCGCCGTACTTCGCGAGCGTGCTCGTCCGCGTGGCCGCCGTCGAAGGTCGCCCGGCCGGTCAGCGGGCGACGCTCGTCACCGCCCGCGGCGACGCCGCGGCGCGACTTCGGCTGCTGGAGGCCGGTGATCGGGTCGAGCTCGTCGGCTGGCTCGAGCCGCTCAGCGGCTTCGACGCCCGGCTGCGGTGGCGGCACGTCGTCGCGCACCTGCATGTGGTCGAGCTGGTCTCGTTCGCCCCACCCACGTCCCCACTGCTCCGCGTCGCCAACGAGCTTCGCCAACGCGTGCTCGCGGGCGGGCTTCAACTGCCGGCAACCGAACGCGCCTTGGTCGCCGGGTTCTTGCTGGGCGACACCCGCCAGCTGCCGGAGCTCGTGGAGGAGCAGTTCCGGGCGGCGGGGATGACGCATCTTCTTGCCGTCTCAGGAGCCAACGTCGCCTTCGTGCTCGCGATCGTCGCACCACTACTCCGACGGCTCAGCCTCCGGCTGCAGCTCGTAGGCGGGCTGGCCGTGATCGTCGTCTTCGGCACGATGACCCGGTGGGAGCCGTCCGTGCTGCGGGCCTGCGTGATGGCGGCGTGCTCGATGATCGCGCTGTACCTCGGTCGACCGTCGGCCGGGATCCGCATCCTCGCGCTCGCCACGCTCGTGCTCCTGCTTGCCGACCCGTTCCTGTTGCATTCCGTCGGGTTCCTGCTGTCGGTCGGCGCCAGCGCCGGGATCGTGCTGCTCGGCCCGCGCTTCGCGTCGTCGCTGCGGGGGCCGCGGGCAATCCGCGAGGGCCTCGGCATCACGCTGGCGGCGCAGATCGGTGTCGCGCCCGTGCTGATCCCGGTGTTCGGCTCCGTTCCCCTGGCCTCGCTGCCCGCGAACCTCCTCGCGGTCCCGCTCGCCGCGCCCCTGACCGTCTGGGGCCTGGTCTCGGGGCTGGTCGGCGGGGCCGTGGCGCCATGGTGGCCCGCGCTGGCAACCGCACTCCAGGTTCCGACGCTGGTCCTCGCCCGTGTCCTGCTGCGCATCGCCGCCGTGTTCTCGCAGTTCGACGTCGCCATCGACGGCCGCGCCGCGTGGGGAGTGATCGCGCTGGTCTCGCTGCTCGCGGCGCTCAGGCTGCGACGTAGCCTCCGAGCCGATGCCGCGATTCCGCCTCGGTGACCGGGTCCACGACCTCACGCGCCGAACGCTGGTCATGGGGATCCTCAACCGCACCCCGGACTCGTTCTACGACCACGGTGAGACGTACGCGCTCGACGCGCTGCTCGCGCGTGCCGACCGGCTCGTCGCCGAGGGCGCCGACATCCTCGACGTCGGGGGCGTCAAGGCCGGCCCGGGCACGGAGGTGTCCGAAGCCGAGGAGCTCGATCGGGTGATCCCCGCCATCGAGCGGCTGCGTGAGCGCTTCGACGTCGCGCTCTCGGTCGACACCTGGCGCGCCTCGGTCCTCGATGCAGGGTGTGCTGCCGGCGCCGTCGTGGGCAACGACATCAGCGGCTTCGGGGACCCCGAGTACCTACGGGTGGCGGCGGCACACGAAGCGTCGGTGGTTGCGACCCACATCCGCTTGCAACCTCGCGTGCCCGACCCCGATCCTCGCTACGACGACCTCGTCGCCGAGGTGCGGGACTTCCTGCTGGCACGGGCAGCTGCGGCCGAACAGGCCGGGCTCGATCCGGAACGGATCGCGCTCGACGCCGGGCTCGATCTGGGGAAGACGCCCGTCCAGAGCGCGGTGCTGCTCCGCGAGAGCGAGGTGTTCGCAACGCTCGGGTACGCGTTGCTGCTCTCGGCGTCGAACAAGCCGTTCCTCGGAGAGCTGCTCGGCCTCGCCGTCGACGAACGGGGTGACGCCTCGCTGGCAGCCGTGGTCTATGGCGTGATGCACGGTTGCCGGATCGTGCGCGTGCACGACGTCGTCGGATCGATCAGGGTGTGTCGGATGATCGAGGCCGTCCTCGAGACGACGTCGCTCGAGACCGGGTCGCACCAGACACGATGACAGCTGAGGCCGCGTACGTCGTTCGAGGCGAGAATCCGATCCTCCGCGGTGAGGTGGTGGAGCAGCTCCTCGTGGAGCTCGTCGGCGACGACGATCGCATGCTGACGGTCGAGGAGCTGGTCGTGCCGGGCAAGGCGGCGGCCGGCGAAGGGAGTGACGACGCGCCCACCGGAGCGGAGGGGCGGGCGGCGGTCATGGCGGCAGCCCTCAATGCCGCGCACAGCCCGCCGTTCATGACTTCCCGACGGGTCGTCGTGATCCAAGAGGCGGGGAACCTCGCCCGCGACGACGTCGGAGGGATCGTCGAGTACCTGGGCGATCCACTGCCCACGACTGCGCTCGTGGTCGTGCCGGGTGCGGGCCGGCTCCCCAAGGACCTCGCCGACGCATTGAAGCGAGCCAAGGCGGTCGAGCTCGGGCCCGCGGCCGAGCGAACCGGTGACGTGCTCGAGCAGCACCTCCGTGACGCCGAGCTGAAGCTTCGGCCCGAGGCGGTGAAGACCATGTCGACGCACTTGGGGGAAGACGCGGGCCGCATCCCAGCCCTCGTCGACCTGCTCGTGTCCTCGTTCGGGCCCGGCGCCACCCTCGACGTCGCCGACGTCGAGCCCTACCTGGGCGACGCCGGCGCCGTGCCCTCATACGTGCTCACCAACACGATCGAAGCCGGCGACGCGCCGGCTGCGCTCGACACGCTGCACCGTCTGCTCGCGGCCGCCGATCCCCGCCAGCAGCGCCCGATGCACCCGCTCCAGGTCATGGGCCTGCTGCACGGCTACTACCGACGCATCGCGCGTCTCACCGACCCCGAGATCCGGAGCGCCCGTGACGCGGTCGACGCCCTGGGCGGAAGGATCAAGGAGTACCCGGCGCGCAAGGCGCTGGAGCAGGCCCGCGCTCTGGGCAGCGACGGCGTGCGGCAGGCGTTCGACCATCTCTCTACCGCCGACCTCGACCTCAAAGGCGCGCGCGCCATTCCCGAAGAGGCGGTGCTGGAGGTGCTCGTCGCCCGGCTGGCGTCGCTGTCGGCCCGGGCGAACCGGGGCCGGGCACGGCCCCGCGCGAGGCGTTAGGAGGCCTTTGCTGCCCGCTTCATGACCCGGGATGTGCGGCGGGCGGCCTGGTTCTTGTGGATCACGCTCTTGGCCCCGGCCTTGGCGAGCCGCTTCTGGGCCAGACGCATGCGCTCGGCCGCGTCGTCGGCGCCGTCGTCGATGGCGTGCTCGGCGTTCTTGACCCGCGTCTTGAGCTCCGAGCGCAAGCCCTTGTTGCGCTGGCGCCGCTTCTCGTTCTGGCGGTTGCGTTTGATCTGACTCTTGATGTTTGCCACGAGCGGACCAGGCTAGCAGCCCGGGATTTGCCGACTTAAATGAACGGGTGCCGCCCCTCGACCGAATTCGCGACCTGGCGATCATTTCGCATGTGGATCACGGGAAGTCGACCCTCGCTGACCGGTTTCTCGAGCTGACTGGTGCAGTCGACCCGAGAGAGATGCGGGCGCAGTACCTCGACACCATGGAGCTCGAGCGCGAGCGGGGCATCACGATCAAGGCCCAGAACGTGCGCCTCCAGTGGAAGGACCACTACCTCCACCTGATCGACACGCCCGGGCACGTCGACTTCGGCTACGAGGTGTCGCGCAGCCTCGCCGCCTGCGAGGGCGTGGTCCTGTTGGTCGACGCCAGCCAGGGCATCGAGGCGCAGACGCTGGCCAACACCTATCTCGCCCTCGAGCACGACCTCGCCATCGTCCCGGTGCTGAACAAGATCGATCTCCCCGCCGCCGACCCCGACCGTGTCGCCGAGGAGATCGAGCGGGTGCTGGGGCTCCCGGCCGACGAGATCCTGCGGATCTCGGCCAAGACCGGCGAGGGCGTCCCCGAGCTGCTCGACGCGATCGTCGAGCGCATCCCGCCACCGCAGGGCGACCCGGACGCGGCGCTGCAGGCGCTCATCTTCGACTCCTTCTACGACGCCTACCGCGGCGTCGTGAGCTCGGTGCGCGTGTTCAACGGCAGCCTCGTCTCCGGTGACCGGCTGAAATATCTGCAAGCGAACGCCACGCACGAGGCCGAGGAGATCGGCGTGCGGCTTCCCGTGCCCACTGCGGTGGCCGAGCTCGGACCGGGCGAAGTCGGCTACCTGATCGCCGGAATCAAGGACGTGGGCCAGGCCCGGGTCGGGGAGACCGTCACCTCGGCGGCCCGTCCCGGCGAGCCGCTCGAGGGGTACCGCGACCCCAAGCCGATGGTGTTCTGCGGGCTCTATCCGGTCGACGGCGACGAGTATGCCGACCTGCGCGAGGCGCTCGAGAAGCTGCGACTCAACGACTCGTCGTTCACCTACGAGCCCGAGACGTCGGGTGCCCTCGGCTTCGGGTTCCGGTGCGGCTTCCTCGGGCTGCTCCACATGGAGATCGTCCGGGAGCGACTCGAGCGCGAGTACGACGTCGATCTCGTCGCCACCGCGCCGAACGTCGAATATCTCGCCAACCGCACCGACGGCGGTGTGGAGGTGGTCGACAACCCGTCGGCGATGCCACCGGCGAACACCGTCGAATCGATCGAGGAGCCGTTCGTGACGGTGACCATCCTCACGCCGACCGACTACACCGGCACGCTCATGGACCTCGCCCAGTCACGGCGAGGCGAGATGAAGAAGCTGGAATACCTCTCGGAAGACCGGCTCGAGCTCGTCTACGACATCCCCCTCGCCGAGATCGTCCTCGACTTCTTCGACCAGCTGAAGTCGCGCACCCGCGGCTACGCCAGCCTGGACTACGAGCCCGCCGGCTACCGCCGTTCCGAGCTGGCCAAGGTCGACCTCTTGCTGAACAGCGTGCCGGTCGACGCGTTCTCGGCCGTCGTCCACCGGGATCGGGCCTACGACTACGGCCGGAAGATGACCGAGAAGCTGCGCGAGCTGATCCCGCGGCAGCTGTTCGACGTGCCCATCCAGGCCGCGATCGGCGGCCGCATCATCGCCCGCGAGACGGTGAAGGCGAAGCGCAAGGACGTGCTCGCCAAGTGCTACGGCGGGGACATCACCCGCAAGCGCAAGCTGCTGGAGAGGCAGAAGGAGGGGAAGCGGCGCATGAAGCAGATCGGCCGCGTCGAGGTCCCGCAGGAAGCCTTCGTCGCCGCCCTCCGCCTCGACGACTAGGACCGATCACCGAGATGGCGGTGGCGGGTAGTCGACGGCCGGGGTGGAGGGGGGGTACGCCGTGCTCAAACAGTGGAACCCGACACCTTCCGGTTCCCCGAAGGTGTCGTCCTCCAAACTGCGCGCGGCGTATCCCCCCTCCACCCCGGCCAGGCGCGCCCGACGACCGCGACGCTCCGGCCCCCGCCTCAACCGGGGTCGCGCGGGAGGCCGAGGACGCGCTCGGCGATGATGTTGCGCTGGACCTCGCTGGTACCGCCACCGATCGTCAGCGCGCGGGAGTAGAGGTAGCCGGTGGTCCACAGGTCGGTCGCGGTGTCGAAGGGGCCGCGGTCCATCAGGAGCCCCGAGGTGCCGGCGAGGGCGACCGCGAGCGCCATCACGTGCTGGCCGTGCTCGTCGGCGAGCGCCTTGCGGACCGAGGCCTCGGACCCGGGCTCGAGGCCGCGCACCCGTGCCGAGACCGTGCGCAGGCGGATCAGGCGCAGCACCTCCGACTCGACGTAGAGCTGCGCCAGCCGCTGGCGCATGACGGGATCGGTCGAGCCGCGGTGCGCGCGCACCACGTCGAGCAGGTCGTTCGCGGTCGGGCCGATGCCCCAGAGCGCGCCCTCGCCCGACAGTGAGACGCGCTCGTTGCCGAGCGTGACCTTGGCGAGCCGCCAGCCGTCGTTCTCCTCACCCACGAGGTTTCGGGCCGGGACGCGGACGTTGTCGAGGAACACCTCGTTGAAGTCGGCCCGGCCGTCCATCTGCTTGATCGGCCGTGTGGTGATGCCGGGCGAGCGCATGTCGACGACGAAGTACGAGATGCCCTTGTGCTCAGGTGCGTGCGGGTCCGTGCGGGCGAGCAGGATGCCGAAGCGGGCCTGGTGGGCGAAGGTCGTCCAGATCTTCTGTCCGTTCACGACGTACTCGTCGCCGTCACGCACTGCGCGGGTCGACAGCGACGCGAGATCGCTGCCGGAACCGGGCTCGCTGAACAGCTGGCACCACAGCTCCGAGCCGTCCAGGATGCCGGGGAGATGGCGCTCGTGCTGCGCCTCGCTCCCGGCGACCAGCAGCGTGGGGCCGGCCCACCCGATGCCGATGGGGTTGAGTGGCCGGGGCGCGCCGGCCGCCCGCAGCTCGGCGTCGACCACGAGTTGCTGGACCGGGCCGGCGTCGAGCCCCCAGGGCTTGGGCCAGTGCGGCGCGACGTACCCGGATTCGGCCAACCGCCGGC